>DATLLM010000121.1:0-2246 GCA_035537855.1 Chloroflexota bacterium
CACCGGCGCCCCCGGGGGTTCGGGGGCGAAGCCCCCGGATTCTCGTCCCCTGCGGGGTAGGGGGTGTCCTTCTCGAAGGGGTAGAGCGGGACGCGCCGGTTGCGGTAGTCGAAGAAGGAGAGGTCTGAGGTGGTCACGCCCGGGGTGTTGACCAGGACGATCTCGGCGGCGATCGGCTCGTAGGCGGGGCGGGGGGAGACCACCCCCTTGGCGACGACCACCTGGTAGCGCTCCGGCTCGACGCCGACGCTGTACATCTGCTCGATGCTCATGCTGCCCAGGCGCCGGCTGTTCAGCACGAGGGTGTGCCCGTCCTCGGTGTCCACGACGGCGGTCGGCCCCTGGTTGAAGAAGCGCCCGCCCCCGTGGGTCGGGCGGAGGTCCTCGAACTGCCCGTCCGAGAGGCGGCGGACGCGCCCCCGCACGGCGACGGGGCGGCCGTGCATGTCGTCCGTCTTGCCCCCGACGGCGAGCTCGACGGGGGCGTCGATTCCGGCCGCGATGCAGGTCTGGACGGCGGCGGGGTCGTAGAGGGCTTGCAGGAAGCGCCGGATCCCGAGGCGCTGGGCGGCGGCGAGGAGGTAGGTGGAGTCGGCGGGGCTGCCCCCGCCGACGTTGTCCCCCACGTCCATCAGGACGACCGGCCCGCGGCGGGCGGCGGCGGCGTGGCGCAGGGCGTCCTCCGGCGAGGGCGTGTCCCCCACCATCTCCCGGCGGCGCTGCCAGGCGCGCCCGGCGAGCCAGCGGGCGGCCTGCCGGGCCTGGGCGGGATCGCCGTCGTGTACGGCGAGGCAGGCCATGCCCATCTCCGGCACGTCGGCGTAGGGGTACCCCTCGGCGACGCTGGCGGAGAGCATCCCGGGCAGGGCGGCGACGCGGTCGCAGTCCTGCATCAGCCCGAGCATCGGCTCCTCCCCGGTGAACTGCTTGACGATGTTGATCACCAGGGGGGGCATCTCCAGGGCCTGGACGGGGTGCACCGCGCCGGCGACGGTGCGCACGATGAGCCCGGCGCAGTCCAGGGCGCGGTCGTCGGCGTCCAGGTGGGGGTTGGTGTTGTAGACGTTGGTCACGGTGGTGCTGGCCACCATCCGCTCGGTCAGGTTGCCGTGCATGTCCAGGGACATGCCGACGGCGGTGTCGGGACCGACGAGGTCGCGCACGCGGGCGGCCACCTCGCCGTCGGCGTCCGGGTACCCCTCGGCGACGGCGGCGCCGTGCTGGGCGAGGAGGACGCCGTCCCAGCGCCCGCCGGCGCGGAGGCGGGCGAGCATCTCGTCCAGGATGCGCTCGAACGCGTCGCGGGTGATGGTGCCGCAGGGGCCGGTGGTGGCGTAGATCAAGGGGACGACCTCCGCGCCGTAGCGGTCGGCGGCGCCGAGGAATCCGGACACGGTGCTGGTGGCCGTGCCGTGGCGGCGGACGATCTCCTCCCCGCGCAGGATGCTGAACGCGGCGTAGTCCGCCGCGACGCGGGAGAAGGTATTGGTCTCGTGGGAGAGTCCCAGGACGGCAAGGCGCACGGCTACCTCCCCTTGCGCTTCAGCTGGGTCAGGGCGTCCAGGGCGAGTTCTACCAGGTGCTCGCCGCTTCCGGGCTGGAGGCGGCTGGAGGCGGGCTCGTAGCCCCCTTCGGCGTAGGCCCGGCTGGTGGGGACGTAGCCGATGGCCTCGTTGCTCAGGCCGAAGACGAGGGTGTGGCGGTAGGGGGAGCGCCGGCGCAGGTCGAGGCCCAGCTCGGCGAAGATCTCGCCCGGGAGGCCGACGATGGCCAGGTCCGCGCCGATGGCGAAGGCCTGGACCTCCGTGCGGAGGGTGTCCCCGGTCCAGAGGTCGGCGAGGGCGACGATGCGGTGGGCCTCGACCACCTCCAGCCCCCGCCCGGGGACCATGGACATGGCGGCGTCGCCGGCGAAGACGCGGCGGGCCCAGGCGACCTCTCCGTCCGAGGGGCGGCGCAGGGGGAGGTCGGCGGCGGCGAGGTGGGCGTCGAGGCGCACGTCCGGGCCGGCCCCGGACGCTTCCCAGTCCGGCATGAGGCGGCAGGCGCTCGCGCCGGCGGCGGCGGCGAGCACGGTGCCCACCCGGGCGGCTTCGACGGCCCCGGACTGGGCGCGGTCGTGGGCGACGTCCACGTGGTTGACGTCGCCGCAGGGGGCGTTGCCGAAGACGACGACGGGGCCGGGGCCGGGGGTTGCGGCCGCGGTCAGGCGCCCGAAGGCGTCTTCCAGGGCGGCGGGGAAGTCC
>DATLLM010000122.1:0-5960 GCA_035537855.1 Chloroflexota bacterium
CGCTGGTCGTGGCGGGGGACGCCGGGGCCCGGGTCGGCATCGGGATGAAGGGCGGACTGATCGTCGTCGGGGGCGCCGCCGGCTACATGACCGGGTTCATGATGCAGCGGGGGACGATCGTGATCTGCGGCGACGCCGGGGAGGCCCTCGGCGACTCGATGTACGAGGGCCGCATCTACGTCGGCGGGCGGATCGGCGGGTTGGGCCACGACGCCGTCGAGCGCCCCCTCGACGGCGCGGACAGCGCGGTGCTCGAGGCGGCCCGGGCCGCCCTCGGCCGGGACCTGCCGCTGGCCCGCTTCCGGCGGATCGAATCCGGGCGCCGGCTGTGGAACTTCTCGACCAAGGAGATCGGGCTGTGGCGGGCCGTCCTCTAGACCACGGGAGCGTCCCCGACGGGACGCCGCCGGCGACCACGCCGGACGCCGGCGCCGTCCCCGGGGCGAGCGTGCTGCGCCCCAGCCCGGTGTGGTCGCCGGCGACGATCGAGGACATCCAGGTCAAGGCCGAGCTGGGCCACTACCGCATCCGCGGCTTCGGCACGCTGCGCCCCGTACCGGGGTTCGACGACCTGGTGTTCATCCCCAGCACGCTGTCCCGGGTGCCCCTCGAGGGCTACCGCGAGACCTGCGCCACCCGCACGGTGCTGGGCACGCGCGGCGCCAGGCGTCCGGTCGTCCTGGATACCCCCGTCACCATCACCGGGATGAGCTTCGGCGCCCTCTCCCGCACCGCCAAGGTGGCCCTCGGTCGGGCGGCGACCCGCCTCGGCATCTCCACCACCACCGGGGACGGGGGCATGCTCGCCGCCGAGCGGGAGGCCTCGCGCCTGCTGGTCTACCAGGTGCTGCCCAGCCGCTACGGCTTCAACCCCCACCACCTGCGGGCGGCGGACGCGGTCGAGGTCTGCATCGGGCAGGGGGCCAAGCCGGGCACCGGCGGTGTGCTGCTGGGGGAGAAGGTCTCGCCGGAGATCGCCGCCGTCCGGGAGCTGCCGCCCGGGGTCGACCAGCGCAGCCCCGTGCGCCACCCGGACTGGATCGGCCCGGACGACCTGATCATCAAGATCGAGGAGCTGCGCGAGGCGACCGACGGCGAGGTGCCGGTCTACGTCAAGCTGGGCGCCTCCCGCGTCGCCGACGACGTCAAGCTGGCGGCCAAGGCCGGCGCCGACGTGATCGTGCTGGACGGGATGGAGGCGGGCACGGGCGCCTCGCCCGACGCCCTGCTCGACCACAGCGGGATGCCCACCCTGCCGGCCCTGGTCGAGGCGGTGCGGGCGCTCGAGGAGCTGCACCTGCTGGGCGAGGTGCAGCTGGTGGTCTCCGGCGGGATTCGCAACGGGGTGGACGCGGCCAAAGCCCTGGCGCTGGGCGCGGACGCCGTCTCCATCGGGACGGCCGCCCTGATCGCCCTGAACTGCAACCGGCCGATCTTCGTCGAGGACTACCACCGCCTGGGGACGTCCCCCGGGGCCTGCCACCTCTGCCACACCGGGCGCTGCCCGGTGGGCGTGACCACCCAGGACCCGGAGCTGGAGGCGCGCCTCGTCCTGGAGGAGGCGACGGAGCGGGTGGTGAACTTCGTCAACACCATGACCATGGAGCTGCAGATGCTCGCCCGGGCCTGCGGCAAGAGCGACGTGCACAACCTCGAGCCGGAGGACCTGCGGGCCCTCTCCCTGGAAGCGGCCCTGATCACGGGCGTCCCCCTGGTGGGCACCGACCTCAACCTGCGCACCCTGCTCTACCGCCTGGCGGGCGCCGGCTGATCCCGGCCCCCGACCGGCTGATCCCGATTGGCTGTTCCCGAAGGAGGCGACGACGATGGACACGGCGACGGTGGCCATGGCCCAGACCGGCCCGGTCCCGGTGGCCCCGCCCCGGCCCCGGACGGTGGACGACGTCAAGCGCCTGGCCCGGGAGCGCGACCTCGGCTTCGTGCTCTGCTCCTTCGTCGAGATGAGCGGGGCGCCCAAGGCCAAGCTCGTGCCGGTGGAGCGCCTGGACGACCTGGAGCGGGAGGGCGCGGCCTTCGCCGGCTTCGCCGCCGGGGAGATCGGCCAGGGGCCGCACAGCCCGGACATGGCCAGTCTGCCGGACTGGAGCAGCCTGCTCGTCGTCCCCTGGCGGCGCGAGATCGCCTGGGTGGCGGGCGACGTCCACGTCGAGGGGCGGTCCTGGCCCTACTGCCCGCGCAGCATCCTGCGCCGGCAGCTGGACCTGGCCCGCCAGCAGGGGATGGTCTTCAAGACCGGCGTCGAGGTGGAGTTCTTCCTCGTGCGGCGCACCCCGGACGGGGGCATCGAGCCGGCGGACGGCTTGGACGTGCTGGCCAAGCCCTGCTACGACCAGACCACCGTCGGGCGCAGCCTGG
This sequence comes from Chloroflexota bacterium, assembly GCA_035537855.1. Taxonomy (GTDB): domain Bacteria; phylum Chloroflexota; class UBA11872; order UBA12225; family UBA12225; genus DATLLM01. The sequence goes on from DATLLM010000122.1 coordinate 2,377, forward strand.
ACTTCCTGACCACCCTGCTGCGCTACGCCTCCGAGCTGGGCTGGGCGCCCCACGCCACCGACCACGAGGACGGCAACTCCCAGTTCGAGCTGGACTTCCTCTACAGCGACGCCCTGACCACGGCCGACCGGCACACCTTCTGCAAGTTCATGATCAAGACCCTGGCCGAGCAGCAGGGGCTGCTGGCCACCTTCATGCCCAAGCCGTTCGACCACCTCACCGGCACCGGGGCCCACTTCCACCAGAGCCTGTGGGACGTCTCCGGCGAGACCAACCTGTTCGAGGACCTGGGCGACCGCTACGGCCTCTCGCAGCTGGCGTACTGGTGGATCGGGGGGCTGAAGCAGCACGCCCGGGCCCTCTCCGCCGTCACCGCCCCCACCGTCAACTCCTACAAGCGCCTCATCCGCGGCGCCCCCCGCTCGGGCGCCACCTGGGCCCCCGTGTACATCGCCTACGGGGGGAACAACCGCACCCTGATGCTGCGCATCCCCGGCCCCGGCCGGGTGGAGAACCGCACCATCGACGGCTCGTGCAATCCCTACCTGGCTTCGGCCGCGATGCTGGCGGCCGGGCTGGACGGGATCGCCAACCGCATCGACCCCGGCCCCGGTCTGGAGCGCAACCTGTACGAGATGCCGCTCGAGGAGATGGCGGCCGCCGGGATCGAGTTCCTGCCGCGCACGCTGAGCGAGGCCCTGGACGCGCTCGAAGCGGATGAGGTGATCCTGGACGCCCTGGGGCGGGACTACGCGACCATGTACCTGCGGGCCAAGCGGGGGGAGTGGGAGCGCTATCATCGCTACGTCTCGCAGTGGGAGCTGGACACGTATCTGCCCCTCTTTTAGGCCCTCCCCCGGCGGTCCGGCGCCCCAACGGGCGGGGGCTCCGCGTGCAGTGCGCGCTCCGGCGTCCGGGCGACGGCGCCCTCCCCCGGCGGTCCCGCGTCCCAACCGGCGGGGGCTCCGAGTGCAGTGCGCGCTCCGGCGTTTGGGCGGGGCGTTCGGGACGGGAGGAGGCTGAGCGATGCCCACCTATGACGCGATCGTGCTCGGCCTGGGGGGCATGGGCAGCGCCAGCGCCTACCACCTCGCCCGGCGGGGCCAGCGCGTGCTCGGGCTGGACGCTTTTCCTCCCGGCCACGCCAACGGCGCCTCCCACGGGCACAGCCGGATCATCCGGGAGGCCTACTACGAGGCCCCGGAGTACGTCCCCCTGGTGCAGCGGGCCTACGCCCTGTGGCGCGCCCTCGAGGAGACGTCCGGGCGGGCGCTGCTGCGCATCACCGGCGGAATCAACGCCGGGGCCCCGGACAGCCGGGTGGTCACCGGGGTGGTGGCCAGCGCCCGGCGCCACGGCCTGGCGTACGAGCTGCTCTCGGCGGCGGAGACGGCCGCGCGCTTCCCCGGCTTCCGCCTGGGGGACGAGCTGGTGGCCGTCTACCAGCCCAACTCCGGCGTCCTCGATCCGGAGGCCTGCGTCCGGGCGCACCTGGACGGGGCCGCCGGCGCCGGCGCCGAGCTGCGCTTCGCCGAGCCGGTGCGGCGCTGGGCGCCGGACGGGGAGGGGGTCACCGTACGCACCGACGCCGCGACCTACCGCGCCGGGCGGCTGGTGATCACCGCCGGACCGTGGGCCGCGGAGCAGCTCGATCTGGCCGCCCGCTGGCTGACCGTGCGGCGCATCGTCAACGTCCACTTCCGCTCCGAGCGACCCGACCGCTTCGGCGTCGACCGCTTTCCCGTCTTCGGGCTGGTCGTCCCGGAGGGGCAGTACTACGGCGTTCCGGACGTCCCCGGCCAGGGACTGAAGCTCGGCCGCCACGACGGCGGGGAGGTCTGCACCGCCGGCAGCGTGCGCCGCGAGGTCGATCCGGAGGAGGTGGCTTCTCTGCGGGCGGTGCTCGACCGCTACCTGCCCGGCGCCGCCGGCGAGGTTCTCTCCACCCTGACCTGCCTCTACACCATGTCCCCGGACGGCCACTTCGTCCTCGACCGCTACCCGGGGCACCCCCAGGTGGTCTACGGCTGCGGCTTCTCCGGCCACGGCTTCAAGTTCTGCAGCGTGATCGGCGAGACCCTGGCCGACCTGGCGGTCGACGGGCGCACCGAGCGGCCGGTCGGCTTCCTCGCCGCCGGGCGCCTCGCCGCCGCGCCGGCCGCGGCCACCGGCTGAGCCGGGGAGGAGGCCCGCTCGCTAGAGCACCCGCTGCTTGCCCGCCCCGATGCGGTAGACCTCCTCGACGAGGGCCGGGTCGAGGGGCGCACCGCCGGCGGCGCCCGCGGCGCTCTCGATCTCCGCGGGAGAGGCGGCGCCGCTGAGGACGACGCTCACCTCCGGCGGGGCGAGGGCGAAGCGCAGGGCGGCGGCGGGGACGCCGCCGGGGACGCCGGCGAGGAGGGATTCGAGCGCGGCCACCTGCCGGCGGTCGCCGTCGTCGCAGCGGGCGAGCAGCTCGTCGCGCGCCGAGCCGAACAGCCCCAGGCGCAGGGGGCTGCCCAGCACCACCCCCATGTCGTGCGCCCGGGCCTCGCGGAAGAGGGGCAGCGCGGACTGCTCGAGCAGGTCGAAGCGCTGGAAGACCAGCAGGGTGTCGAACCGGTCGCTCTCGACGCAGCGGCGCAGGAACTCCAGATCGCGCCCGTTGATCCCGAAGGCGCGGCACCACCCCCGCTGGCGCACCTCCTCCATCCCCTCGAGCGTGCCGCCCGGGCCGAAGATCGCCGCCAGCGGGGGCTCGGCCGGGGTGTGCACCTGGAGCAGATCGACCGAATCCCGCCGCAGGCGGCGCAGACTTCGCTCGACGCTGGCGACGACCGCCGCGCGCGACCAGTCGAACGCCGGCGGCTCGTGCCCGAACTTGGTGCCGAGCGCGTAGGGCCCGGCGTACCCCTCCAGCGCCGCCCCGAAGACCTCCTCCGAGCGCCCCCCGATGTAGCACTCGGCGGTGTCGAGGTAGGTGATCCCCAGGTCGAGCGCGCGCCGGACCGTGGCCACGCCGTGCGCGACGGGGAGGTCGCTGCGCCGCCCCAGCAGCCACGCGCCGCCGAGCCCGATCTCGGAGACGTCCAGTCCGGTGCGCCCCAGGCGGCGGGTGCGAATGGTCATCGGCGTGCATTGTAGTCCGTCCCCCCTGCTCCCGGCCGCTTCCCGGTCGCGCCCCGGCCGCCGGTCCCGCCTCCACCCGTTGCCGGGCCAGCAAACGAAAATTGGTCACTAGAGGTCGTTTTTCGGTATGCTGTCGGCAGGAGGTGAAGCATGCACGGGAACGAGACGGCGGACGAGCGCGGGCGGGCGGCCGGGGAGCCGGTGGTGGCCGGCCCGGCGCCGGGCGCAGGGGCGGGGAGCGGATTGACGGCCGGGCCGGTGATCGCCGGGTTCGGCAGCCAGAGCGCCCTCGCCCGGGCGATCGGGGCGCGCCAGAGCACGGTGCAGCACTGGGCCAAGACGGGGCAGATCCCTTCCTGGCGGCGTCCGGAGATCGCCCGGGCGGCTGAGGAGCGGGGGATCGCCCTGGGCGGCGTCTCGGAGCTGCCGGGCGGGCCGGGCGGGCCGGGCGGGCCGGGGGAGCTGAAGACGGAGAC
>DATLLM010000123.1:0-5392 GCA_035537855.1 Chloroflexota bacterium
GCCCGGGGATCGGGGAGGGCGGGCGGCACCCGGCGGTGGCCTTCATGCCGGGGTACGTGAGCGAGCCGCCGCTGGGCACCGGGAAGGACTGGGCGCGGGCGGGCTTCGCCTGCGTCGTCGCGGCGCCGCGGGGGAAGCTGCGGTCGAACGCGGTGTTCAATCCGGGCTACCCCGGGCTGCTGACGCACAACCTGGCGGACTTCCAGACCTACGGCTACCGCGGCTTCTACTGCGACGCCTGGCGGACGATCGACTTCCTGCTCAGCCGCCCGGAGGTGGACGCCGGCCGGATCGGCGTCACCGGGAGCAGCCAGGGCGGGGGGCTGAGCATCGTCACCGCCGCGTGGCGCCCGGAGGTGCGGGCGGCCTGCCCCGGCGCGCCCTACCTGTGCGGCATCCGGGACGCGCTCAACCTGACCCAGGGCCACCCCTACGAGGAGATCAACGAGTACCTGCGCACCTTCCCCGAGCGCCGGGAGGCGGTGCTGCGCACGCTGGACTTCTACGACGGGATCAACATGGCGCCCCGGGTGCGCTGCCCCACGCTGGTCAACATCGGCCTGGTCGACCCCACCTGCCCGCCGGAGACGGGGTACGCGGTGTTCGCGGCGCTCGGCGCGGAGACGAAAGAGCTGCGCGCCTACCCCGGAGAGGGGCACAGCGCCGGGGCCGTCGAGCACGCCCCACTGGTGAAGGCGTGGATGCGCCGCTACCTGGAGCTGCCGGCGGCGCCGGCGGTGGCAGCGGCCGCGCCGCCGGCGGCGCCGGCCGGGACGCCGCGGCTGCCGCGCGTCCCCGAGCCGGAGGGCTTCGACGCCTACTGGGGGGTGCTCGCCGCCGAGCTGGACGGGACCGAGGTGTCGCCCGAGCTGGAGCTGCTGCCGCTGCGCTCCTCGGCCGAGGTGCACGTCTACGCCCTGCGGTTCACCAGCATCGGGCCCACCCGCCTGTTCGCCTACCTGGCCGTCCCGGCGAACGGGCCAGACGGGCCAGACGGGCCGGACGGCGTGGAAGTGCGCCTGCCGGCGTACGCCAGCGTGGTGGGGCCGCCGGTGGGCGGGCTCGAGCGGCGCTGGACCGGCCGGCGGGCCGTGCTGCAGCTCTGCCACCGCGGCCAGCGCCTGAGCGACCGGCCCTACGCGGCGGCGTTTCCGGGACTGCTGACGGACGGGATCGCCTCGCCGGAGACGTACGTCTGGCGGGGCATCGTGGCCGACGCCTGCCGCGCGGTGGACGCGGCGCTCGCCCTGCCGCCCGATCTGGTGGCGGGCCCGGTGGAGGTGACCGGCAACGACCTGGCGCTGTTCGTCGCCGCGCTGCGGGGCCGGGCGGTGCGCGCCGTGCGGGCGGCGCCGGCCCTGTTCTACCGCCTGGCCGAGACCCTGCCGCAGACGAGCGCGTACCCCCTGGAGGAGCTCAACGACCACCTGCGCGCCTACCCGGAGCAGGCGCCGGCCGTGGCCACCACGCTCAGCTACTTCGACCCCGTCGCCGCCGCCCGCCGCGCGGGGTGCCCGGTGACGGTCGGGGGCGGCCAGGCGCTGGCGCCGCTACGCGACGCGCTCGGCGAACGGTACCGGCCGGCCGGCTGAGGCCCCCGCCGGCCGGGGCCGGCCGGGGCCGGCCGCGCCGCCGGCGCCGCTCGATGGCGCCCTGGAAAAACGCCACCAGCCGGTCGACGTGGCTGTCGAAAGCGAAGTCCCGCCGGGCGCGCCGCATGTTCGCCGTCAGCCGGGCCAGCCCCTCGCGGTCGCGCAGCCGGGCCGCCAGATCGGCGGCGTCCTGGAAGGGGACGGCGACGTCGTAGCGGGCGGCGAGGCGCTGGGTGGCGACGGCGGCCCCGGCGTTGTCGCGCATGATCCAGGGCAGGCCGGCGGCGGCGTACGCGCCGATCCGCGCCGGGAGGTTCAGGTCGTCCCAGGTGGCCCGGCGCACGTCCCCGCCGTTCTCGCTGCGGAAGACGTGCATCCAGGCGGCGTCGTAGCGGGACAGCTCGCGCACCCAATCCCGGGCGTAGACGATGGGGTGGAGGTGCAGGTAGCCGCTGTCGAGGCCCGGCTTGCTCCAGCCGCGGACGTCCTCGTGGAACTGCTCGCCGTAGAGGTGGACGTGGACGCGGGCCCGCACCAGCGGGTCGAAGGTGTCGAAGTCCAGCAGCAGGCGGCCGGCGCAGACGGTGTGCACCTCCCCGTCGGCGTCGGAGAGCTTGGGCTGCCAGTCGGCGGTCATCCAGGCCCCCCGGGGCAGGTCGCCGTCCAGGAGCATGACCGTCTCCGGGTCGAGCGGGGCGTCCGTCGCCCGGGAGAGCCAGTCCAGGTTCTCCTGGCTGATCAGAATCTGGCCGTCGCTCTCGGCGAGGGCCCGCTGCAGGGCGGGCCAGAGGCCGAACCACTGGCAGAACGCCGGCCCCTCCTTGAAGTGGAAGACGATGGGGATGTCCAGGCGCGCGTCGAGCACCTCCTGGATCAGGGGCAGGGCCTGCCAGTTGAGCAGGGCGTAGATCACGTCCGGCCGGGCGGCGCGCACCCGCGCCCGCCAGTCGCCGTCGTAGGGGATGTCCTCCACGTTCCCGAACGGCAGGGGGCCGGTGGCGTCCCAGAACTCGGGGCGCTGGAGCCAGAGGGCGAGCAGCTTGTGGCCGCGCTCCTCGAAGGCCAGGATGCGCTCGGGGTTGAAGCCCAGCTCGCCGACGAGGAGGATCTTCAGCCCGCCGCCGGCCGGCAGGTCGCGCTCGACGGCGAGGTCGCCGTAGGCGTAGGCCTCGTCGAACGCGCCCCCGGCCGAGGGGCGCCAGTTGAGCCACCGCCCGCGGCCGATCCCGTAGTAGCTGCGGTAGGCGGAGCGCCCCCGGCCGGCCGCGCCGCGCAGGGCGGTGGGCCCGGCGTCGATGCGCCCCCAGCCGGCGATCTTGTGGTGCTGATCCGGGTGGTCGACCCACTGGCAGGTGACGGCCCCGGCGTAGGCGAAGCGGACGCCGCGGGCGAGGAGGGCCTGCCAGAAGTCCGGCTCGAGGCGGTCGGTGACCACCTCGTCGCGCGGCGTCCAGCGCACCTCAGCCTCCAGGTCGCGGCGGTGCGCGACCTGCACCATCGCCAGGATGTTGCCGTTGGGCAGGCCCACCTCCGCCGCCCGGGCGTAGGGCGTGGCCAGGGCGGCGACCTCCCGGCCCACGGCCACGTCCCCGTGCAGGGTGGGGCCGCCGTACGCCCAGCCCCAGCGGACGCCGCCGTAGACCAGGTAGACGTCCGCGCTCGCTTTCAGGTGCTCCACCAGGCGCAGCAGGTGGTCGGGGAAGTAGACGTCGTCCGACGGCAGGTAGGCGATGTAGCGCCCCCGGGCCAGCCCGGTGGCCAGGTTGAGGGCCGCCCCGATCCCCCCGTTCTCGGCGAGGCGCAGGTAGCGGATGCGGCCGTCCGCCAGGTACGGCGCGAGCACCTCCCGGGTGCCGTCCGGCGAGGCGTCGTCCACGACGACCAGCTCCCAATCCGAAAGCGACTGATCGAGGAGGCTCTGCAGCGCCCGGCGGATGAAGGCGGCGTGCTTGTAAGTGGGCATGAGCACGGAGACGAGCGGCCGGCCCACTAGCGCTCACCCGGCACGGCGGTCGACTCGCCCTTCACGGCGCTCCTCCCTCTCTCCCGGTCCCGCGGCCACAGGGAGCCCCGGCGCGACGGCGCCGGGGCCTCGGGACGCCCGGGACGTCCCGGGCGAAGGGGCAGCGGGATGGGGACGACAGTACGTGCCGCCGGGCGGGGGCGCATTGGCGAGACCACCCATTCCGCCGCCGCCGGCGGGGCGGCGCGGCTGGGTAGGGCTACGCAGGCCGCCGCCTACTGCGGGGCGGCGCCGGTTGAGGCCCCGGGCCCGGGCCCGGGGCCGGCCCGGTAGTGGACGGTGGAGAGGGCGCCCCGCTCGCGCACCGCGCGGGGCGTGAGCGCGCCCGACATCTGGATCAGGCGGGCGACCAGGCCGGTCCAGCCGGTCTGGTGGCTGGCGCCCAGGCCGGCGCCGTTGTCGCCGTGGAAGTACTCGTAGAACAGGATCAGGTCGCGCCAGTGGGGGTCGGTCTGGAAGCGCTCCGTGCCGCCGTAGACCGGGCGCCGGCCCGTCGCATCGCGCAGGAAGATGGCGGTCAGCCGGCCGGACAGCTCCCTGGCCACCTGGAACAGGGTCAGCGATTGCCCGGACCCCGTCGGGCAGTCCACGGTCAGCTCGTCGCCGTAGTACGAGTAGAGCTGCAGCAGGGCCCGGATGAGCAGGATGTTCATCGGGAACCACACCGGCCCCCGCCAGTTGGAGTTCCCCCCGAACAGGGCGGATTCGGACTCCGCCGGCTGGTAGTCGACGCGGTGCTCCTGCCCCGCCGCCTGCAGCACGTAGGGCCGGTCGGCGTGGTAGCGGGAGAGGGCGCGCACGCCGTAGGGGCTGAAGAACTCGTCCTCGTCCAGCAGGTAGGCCAGCACCCGGCGCAGCTTCGGCTCGTTCAGCGCGCCGAGCAGGCGGCGCCCCTGCACGCCCGGCCGGCCGACGGGCGCGATCGTCGTCTGCAGTGCGGGGTGGAGGCGCAGGAAGCGCTCCATTCGCTCGCGCAGGCGGGGGAAGCGGTCGGCCACCTCGGCGTCGATCACGGTGGTGGCGCACAGGGGCAGCAGCCCCACCATGGAGCGCACCTTGAGGCGCTGGGCGCTCCCGTCGGGCAAACGCAGGACGTCGTAGAAGAAGCCGTCCGCCTCGTCCCACAGCTCGTCCTGGTTGTCCCCGATGCGGTCCATGGCGGACGCGATCCACAGGAAGTGCTCGAGGAACTTGAGGGCGAAGTCCTCGTAGAGCGGGTCGTCCGCGGCGAGCAGGAGGGCCATCTCCAGCATGTTCTGGGCGAACAGGGCCATCCAGGCCGTGCCGTCCGCCTGCTCCAGGCGGCCCCCGGTGGGCAGGGGGGCGGAGCGGTCGAAGACGCCGATGTTGTCCAGGCCGAGGAAGCCCCCCTCGAAGACGTTGCGCCCGCCCGGGTCCTTGCGGTTGACCCACCAGGTGAAGTTCACCAGCAGCTTGTGGAAGGCGCGCCGCAGGAAGCGCAGATCGCCCTTCCCGCGGCGCTCCTGCTCGGTGCGGAAGACGAAGAGGGTGGCCCAGGCGTGCACCGGCGGGTTGACGTCGCCGAAGTTCCACTCGTAGGCCGGCAGCTGCCCGTTGGGGTGCAGGTACAGCTCGCGGAGCACCAGCTCGAGCTGCTCCTTGGCGAAGTCCAGGTCGACCATCGCCAGGGCGACGGCGTGGAAGGCCAGGTCCCAGGCGGCGTACCAGGGGTACTCCCACTTGTCCGGCATGGAGATGACGTCGTCGTTGAGCATGTGGAACCAGTCCCGGTTGCGGACGTTCAGCCGCTTCAGGA
>DATLLM010000124.1:0-2108 GCA_035537855.1 Chloroflexota bacterium
CCAACGGCGAGCTGTGGCTCTACGCGGGCAACGGCGCCGGCGGCTGGGCCGGGGCGGGCCGCCTGGTCAACACCCGGTTCGGGGCCTTCGACACGATCGTGGGTCCGGGCGACTTCACGGGCGACGGGCGCAACGACATCCTCGGGCGCACGCCGACCACCGGTGAGCTCTACCTCTACCCGGGCAACGGCGCGGGCGGCTGGTTCACCGGACGGAGGATCGGCACGGGCTGGTAGGCCCTACTGACTCCCGGCCCGGGCGCACGCAGGGGGATGTTGCGCCCGGGCCGGGCCCACAATGGGGGCATGCGCACCCCGGCCGCGATCGTGGTGGCGGCAGCCGCTCTGGCTGCCGCCTCCTGCTCTGACGGGCAGCACGGCGCGGCCGGGGGCGCGGTCAGCGCCCCCTCGGTCTCCGTGCCGGCCACGACCGCGTCTACGGGCCCGACCCGCGGCACCGGTACGACCGGCGGCACGTCCCCGACCAGCCCCGCGGCGCCAGCCCGGCGCGCGGTGATCGCGAACCACCTCGACGTCCCATGGGGACTGGCCTTCCTCCCGGACGGCTCCGCCCTGCTGACGACACGCGACCAGGCCCGGCTGCTCCACCTGCGGGCCGGCGCCGAGCCGGTCAACCTGGGGACCGTGCCGGGCGTGGTCCCCGGAGGCGAGGGCGGTCTGCTCGGGGTCGCGGTCTCGCCCAGCTTCACCCAGGACCGGACGGTCTTCCTCTACCTCACCGCCAGCAGCGACAACCGCGTCGTGCGCCTGACCTTCGACGGCGGCAGGGCGAGCGTCCCCGAGCCGGTCCTGACCGGCATACCGAAGGCCGGCAACCACAACGGCGGCCGCATCGCGTTCGGACCCGACGGCTATCTCTATGTCGCGACGGGCGACGCCGGAAACGGCGCCGCGTCCCAGGACCGCGGCTCGCTCGGGGGCAAGATCCTGCGCATCACCAGGGACGGCCACCCTGCGCCAGGCAACCCGTTCGCCAGCTCCCCGGTGTGGTCGTACGGCCACCGCAACGTGCAGGGCCTGGCCTGGGACCGAGCCGCGCGCCTGTACGCCAGCGAGTTCGGCCAGAACACCTGGGACGAGCTCAACCTGATCACGCCCGGCGGCAACTACGGCTGGCCGACGGTGGAGGGCCGGGCGGGCCGCAGCGGCTTCGTCGACCCGCTCCGCCAGTGGCACACCGACGACGCCTCGCCGAGCGGCATCGCCATCGCCTCCGACGGCGCCGTCTACATGGCCGCCCTGCGTGGCGAGTCGCTGTGGCGAGTCCCCTTGCGCGACGGGGTTGCCGGCGAGCCGCGCCGACTGCTGCACGGCGAGTACGGGCGGCTGCGCGACGTCGTGCCCGCGCCGGACGGGCGGCTGTGGGTGGTCACCAACAACACGGCACGCGGCAACCCCTCGGCCAACGACGACCAGGTGGTCGCCATCCCCCTGACCGAGCTCAGGTGAGACCCGCGGCGCGGCCTCCTCGGGGACGGCCGCCGAAAAGAGCGTGAGCGGGTATGCCGGTGGGCCGGCACCCGGGGTGGTCTCACCCGGGTGCCGGCCCACGCGGCATACGGTCTGGTCTCAGCTCGCGCCGAGCCTCGCCAGGATGATCTCGCGTGCCTTGCCGGCGTCTGCCTGGCCCTTCATCTCCTTCATGACCTGCCCGATCAGCGCGCCGGCCGCCTGCACCTTGCCACCGCGGATCTTCTCCGCCACATCGGGGTTGGCCGCGATGACTCTGTCCACGGCCGCCCCGAGCGCGTCGTCGTCCTGGACCAGCTCGAGGCCCCGCGCGTCGGCGACCTCGAGGGGGCTGCCCTCGCCCGCGATGACGGCATCGAGGACCTGACGGGCCATGGAGTCGTTGAGACGGCCGTCCCTGACCATGCGGTCCAGCTCGGCGACGTCCAGCGGCGTGACCCCGAACTCGTCGACGCCCTTGCCCGCGGCGTTCCCGCGGCGGGCGAGCTCGCCCGTCCACCACTTGCGGGCACCGGCGGGGGTGGCGCCGGCCTCCACTGACTCCTCGATGAGCTCGACGGCGCCGGCGTTGACGACGTCGCGCATCTCGAGGTCGGAGAAGCCCCAGTCGGCCTGCAG
>DATLLM010000125.1:0-2617 GCA_035537855.1 Chloroflexota bacterium
GTGCGGGCGGGGGCGCCGCCCCGGGGGCGCCGGCCGCCGGCTCCCCGGGCCGGCCGAGCAGGCCGAGGACGCTGCGGCCGCGCATCTCCGGCAGGGGCGGAGCGCCGGCCGCGTCCAGGATCGTGGCGGTGAGGTCGAGGGCGCTGACCACGCGCCGGCAGCGCCGCCCGGCGGGCAGGACGCCGGGCCAGCTGACGATCGCCGGGACGCGGGCGGAGGCCTCGTACATGGTCTGCTTCCACCACAGGCCGTGCTCCCCGGCCTGCTCGCCGTGGTCGCTGGTGTAGACCACGAGGGTGTTGGCGCCGAGGCCGTTCTCTTCCAGGGCGCGCAGCACCTGGCCGATCATGGCGTCCAGGCGATCGACGAGCGCCCAGTAGGCGGTGCGGCAGCGCTCCGTCTCCTCGGGGGAGACCGCCTCGGTGCCGGTGCGGGCCCGCCACCAGCTGATGTAGGGGTGCTCCGGCTGCGACGGTCGGGGGTAGCGGGTGGCGGGGACGCGCCCCCGGTAGCGCTCGAACTCCGGGCGCCGGGCGACGAAGGGCTGGTGGGGCAGCATGAAGCCGACCGAGAGCAGGAAGGGGGCCTCCGGCGCCCCGGGCGGGGCGCTGCGCCGGGCGACGCCGCGGCGGTTCAGCCAGTCCACGGCGGCGGCGGTGACGGCTTCGTCGTGGACCTGGTAGCCGCCCTGCCCCGGGCCGGAGTTGGTCAGGGCGACGCGGGCCGGGCCGGCGGTGCCGTCCAGGAGACCGCGGGGCGGCCCGCCGATGCCGTCGAAGTTGGGGCTGTGGTCGCCGACGAGGCGCTCGGCGTAGCCCCTGAGCTGGTCCGGGCCGAGGGAGTGCATCCGCCCCACCAGGCAGGTGCGGTAGCCGGCGGCGCCCAGGGCGTGGGCGAACGTGGGGATGCCCGAATCCAGGATGTGGCTGTTCGTCCAGCAGGCGTTCTGGGAGGGGTGGCGCCCGGTGAGCATGGACATGCGGGAGGGGACGCAGATGGGTGAGGGGCAGTAGGTGGCCTCCAGCACCGTCCCGGCGGCGGCCAGGCGGTCCAGGTGCGGGGTCTGTACCACCGGGTCGCCGAAGCAGCCGGCGACGTAGGGGCTGTGCTGGTCGGACAGGAGGTGCAGGATGTTGGGCCGTCCGGCGTCAGGCACCGCGGGTGCCTCCTGCGTCGTCCGTGCCGCCCGTGCCCGGCTCCTCTGGCCAGGGGTTGGTGCGGTCGTCCAGGGCGACGCGCAGGCGGTGCAGCTCGGCGGTCAGCGCCGCGCGCACGGCGGCGTAGGCCGGGTCGGCGTAGACGCTGCGCAGCTCGTGGGGGTCCCGCTGGAGGTCGAAGAGCTCCCACTCCGGGGGATCGGGCTCGGTCTCGTAGTAGTAGATCAGCTTGTGCCGGGCGGTGCGCACGCCGTAGTGGGCGTAGATGTTGTGGGCCGAGTCGCAGTGCATGAAGTAGCGGTAGTACATGCTGGTGCGCCAATCGGGCGGGGGGGCGCCGGCGAGGAGGGCGCGGAAGGTGCGCCCCTGCATCCCCGGCGGCACGGACAGGCCGGCGTAGTCCAGGAAGAGGGGGGCGAAGTCCACGTTGAGCACGATGTGCGCGTCGGACGATCCGGGGGCGATCTCCCGGGGGTAGCGCACGACGAAGGGCATCCGCAGGGACTCTTCGTAGAAGAAGCGCTTGTCGTACCAGCCGTGGTCGCCGAGGAAGAAGCCCTGGTCGGAGGTGTAGACGACGACGGTGTTCTCGGTCAGCCCGCTGGCGTCCAGGTAGGCCAGGAGGCGGCCGACGTTGTCGTCGATGCTGGCGATGCAGCGCAGGTAGTCCTTGATGTAGCGCTGGTAGAGCCAGCGCTTGCGCGCCGCCGGGGAGAGCCCCTCCGGCGGCGCGCCCTTGACGTCCCGCTCGGTCAGGTGCTGCTCGACCGTCATCCGGGCGGCGCCGGCGGCGCGGGCGCGGTTGGCGTAGTCGTCGTCGAACGTCTCCGGCAGGGGGACGTCCGCGTCCTCGTACAGCCGGGCGTGGGCCGCGTCCGGCTGCCAGGGGCGGTGGGGGGCCTTGTGGTGGACGAGGAGGCAGAAGGGGCGATCGGGGTCGCGGGCGGCGAGCCAGTCCAGGCCGAAGTCCGTGATCAGGTCCGTGGCGTAGCCGGGGAAGGTCTTGCGCTCCCCCATCTCGAACAGGTCGGGGTTATGGTAGAGGCCCTGCCCGGGGAGCACGCTCCAGGCGTCGAACCCGGTGGGGTCGTTCACCCCGCCGTGCCCCAGGTGCCACTTGCCGAACAGCGCCGTCTGGTAGCCGGCGGCGCGGAGCAGCTGGGGGAACGTGGTCTGGCGCCCGTCCAGCCCCTCGTTCAGGGTGAGCACCCCGTTGACGTGGGAGTAGGTGCCGGTGAGGATGCTGGCCCGGCTGGGGGCGCAGATGGAGTTGGTGCAGAGGCAGGCGTCGAGGCGCATCCCCTCGGCGGCGATGCGGTCCAGGTTGGGGGTGCGGTTGATGCGGCTGCCGTAGCAGGACATGGCGTGAGCGGCGTGGTCGTCGCTCATGATGAACAGGAAGTTGGGGCGGGCGTCGGTCACGCGGCTCTCCTCGATCGGGTGTCGGCGGGCTCTGGCCC
>DATLLM010000126.1:0-3368 GCA_035537855.1 Chloroflexota bacterium
GGCGGCAACGGGGTGACCATGGGCATCTACAGGATGCTCTCGGACGCCGGATACATCATCGGCCCGGCGATGATCCCCATCATCGCCGGGCCGATGATGTATCCGGCGTCCGAGAGCATCCTGTAGATGCCCATGGTCACCCCGTTGCCGCCCGGCGGGGCCTGATCGGCGGCGTAGGCCGCCGTCGAGCCGCCGAGGGCGGAGCCGATCCCCCACAGCACCGCGCTGAGGACGAAGGCCGGGTAGCTCATGGCGTAGGCGAAGCCGGCGAAGGCGGCGGCGCTGAGCAGGCAGCTGGGCACGATCACCGGCTTGCGCCCGTAGCGGTCGACGAGCATCCCGGCGGCGGCGATGGTGGCCAGGTTGAGCAGATTGCCGGCGGTGATGGCCAGGCCGATGGCGGCCGCCCCCAGCCCGATCCGCTCCACCCCGGCCAGGGGCACCACGGAGAAGATCGCCCCGGTGCGGGTGAAGGCGGCCTGGAAGGTGACCAGGGAGACGCAGAGGAAGCCGACGTTGGTCAGCAGGCGGCGCACCACGCCGGAGCCGGCCGGCGGGGCCTTGGCCCCGACGAGCGTGGTGACGGCGCGGCGGCTCCCCGTCTCCGGCAGCTGGGTCAGGGCGACGGCGCCGGCGACGAGGGTCAGGACGGCGAAGACGAAGAACGGCGCCCGGGGCCCGGCCAGCACGGCGACCAGGCCGCCGACGCTCGGCCCGACGCCGACGGCGAAGGAGAAGAACCCCTGGTAGGTGCTCATCATCCGCCCCCGGTTCGCGGGGGTGGCCACGTCCGCGACGACGATCTGGGTGCCGGTGATGACGGTGGTGGAGCCGATCCCGGCCACGAAGCGGAAGAGCAGCAGCTGGGTGAATTCGCCGGCCAGGCCGCAGAGCAACGACCCGGCGCAGGTGAGCAGGGTGCCGGCGAAGATGGTGCGCTTGCGCCCGAAGCGGTCGGCTGCCTGGCCCACCGGAACGGAGAAGAGGAAGCGCCCCAGGCCGTAGACGGCCACCACCAGCCCGATCGCGGCCTCGCCGACGCCGAAGGTGCGGGCGTAGATGGGGGTCACCGGCACGATGATCCCGAAGCCCAGCTGGTTGACCGCGATCACCAGGCAGACCCAGGCCAGGGTGCGATTCTCGGCCAGCCGGCGGCGCAGCGCCCCGAGCACGGGGCGGAGTCTAGCGGCTCAGGCGGCGCGCCGGCGCCGCCCGGCGCCGAGGGCTTCCAGCAGGGCGATCCCGACCTCCGGCGCGGGGAGGGCCGCGATCTCGTCCCGCAGCCGGGCGGCGTTGCGCCGGTAGGAAGGATCGGCCAGCACCGCGCGCACGGCGTCGCGCACGGCGTCCGGGGTCACCGCCGCCGCCGGGACGACGCGCCCGACGCCGAGGGCGGCGCACCGCGCAGCGTTCTCCGGCTGGTCGGCGGCGACCGGCACCACCACCAGCGGCAGGCCGGCGGCCAGGGCCCCCGTCACCGTGCCCGAGCCGCCGTGGGTCAGCACCAGGTCGCAGCGGGGGAGCAGCAGGGACTGGGGGATGTAGCGCTCCACCCGGGTGTTGGCCGGCAGCGGGCCGAGCGCGGCCGGGTCGCCGTCGCGCCCGACGGTCACGATCAGGTTCAGCGGCGCATCGCCCAGGCCGGCGACGAACGCCTCGAACAGCCCGGGCAGGTCGTTGAAGGCGGTGCCCAGGGTGGCGTAGACGGTAGGGCGCCGGGGCAGATCGTCCACCCAGTCCGGCAGGGTCTCGCTCCCCGACCGGTCGAACGGCAGCGGACGGACGAAGCGATCCGTCGGCAGCGCGGGCACGGCGCTGAAGCTGGGCGGGAAGGGGTGCAGGGTGAGGTAGCGGGAGAGCATGGCGCCCTGCGGGTCGGGGGGCATCCCGTTGGCCGCGCGCAGGCGCTCGAGCGGGGCGACGATCCCCGTCCGCCAGCGCGGCTGGAGGCCGGCGGCCAGGATGTTGATCGCCGCGTGGGGCAGCCCGGCGCGCTCGGCGGCCAGGGCCCCGCCCAGCTCCATGCTGTCGCGCACCACCAGATCGGGCGTCCAGTCCGCGAAGCGGACGGCGAGGTCGTCCAGCATCCGCTGCGGGCGGAGGCCGCCGAAGTCCCGCTGCATGACGAAGGCCTCCGCCGCCGCCGTGCCCAGCGCGGCGTCGCCGATCTCCCGCCACAGGGCGAGCACCTCGGGAGAGGTCCGACTCAGGCCGGCCGGGAGGTGGCGCAGGCCGGCGGCGGCCACCTGCGCGGCGAGCGACTCGTGGGTGGCCACGGCCACGTCGTGCCCGGCGGCCGCGAGCGCCCGGGCGAACGGGGCGATGGGGTGGACGTGGCCGGTGTAGGCCATGCAGGTGAACAGGACGCGCATGCTCGGTCTCTCCGTCTCCCGGCTCCCGGCTCTCCGGCGGGGCAACCCGGGCGGCCCGGGCGCCCCGAGTGGGCCGCCCGGCGCTGCCACCACGCTACGCCCGCGGCGCGGGCGGCGCAGCGGCAGGATTACCCATTGCCGGTCGGCCCCGCCGCCCCGCAGCGCGCCAGCGCGCCACCGCGCCAGCGCGGCACCGCGGACGGCCCGAGCCGGGGGCTCAGACCGGGGGCTCGGTCGGGCCGGGGATGCCGGGGATCAGCGTGCGGACCCGGTAGAGGCCGCTGCGGGCGGTCATGTACAGCGTCTTCCAGTCCACACCGCCGAAGCCGCAGTTGACCGGACGCTCGGGGACGATGATCCGCCCCAGGAGCACCCCGTCCGGGTCGAAGATCATCACCGTGCCCTGCCCGGTGGGGTCGCTGTCCACCTTCACGCCGGTGAGGTAGAAGTTGCCGGCGGAGTCGCACTTGACCCCGTCCGGGCCCCCGTTGGGGCCGAACGCCCTGACGTCCGCGAACAGGCGCCCGTTGGTCAGGCTGCCGTCCGGCTGCACGTCGTAGACGCGGGCCTGGAACTCGACCGAGTCCACGACGTAGAGGCGCTTCTCGTCCGGCGAGAGGGCCAGCCCGTTGGGCCGGTTCCACTCCCCCTCGAGGGAGAGCTGCCCGTTCGGGGCGATGCGGTAGATGCCCTGGAAGTCCAGCTCCTTGCCGACGCTCTGCATCGCCAGGCCGTACGGCGAGTCGGTGAAGTAGATCGTGCCGTCCGAGCGCACGGCCATGTCGTTCGGGCTGTTCAGGCGCTTGCCCTGCCAGTGGGTGGCCAGCACGGTGAGCGTGCCGTCCGCCTCGGTGCGGGTGATCCGCCGGTTGCCGTGCTCGGTGACCAGCAGGCGGCCCTGCGGGTCGATGGCCAGGCCGTTGGGGCCGGGGCCGCCGACGCCGGGCGGGGCTGGTCGATGGGCGTGCCGCCGGGGAAGCGGAACGTGGTCACCTC
>DATLLM010000127.1:0-4664 GCA_035537855.1 Chloroflexota bacterium
GTGTCGGGGTGGGCGGGAGTGCGATGGCCGGGGCGCGGGCCGCCCACGACACGCCAGACACGCCAGCGGCGGTGCTGGGGGGAGGGGTTCGGCCGGATGCCTGAGGCGAAGAACGAGCGCGCCGCCGCGGCGGGCGCCACCGCGGTGCTGCTGGCGCTGTGCGCGGGGCAGTTCCTGATGGCGCTCGACAGCTCGGTGATGAACGTCTCCATCGCCACGGTGGCCCAGGACCTGGGCACCACCATCACCGGGATCCAGAGCGCCATCGTGCTGTACACGCTGGTGATGGCGATGCTGATGATCACCGGCGGCAAGATCGGGTCGATCATCGGGCGCAAGCGGGCCTTCATCATCGGGCTGGGGATCTACTGCGCCGGCTCGCTGACCACGGCCCTGGCGCCGAACCTCGCCGTCCTGCTCCTGGGCTGGTCCCTCATGGAGGGGGTCGGGGCGGCCCTGATCATGCCCGCCATCGTGGCCCTGGTGGCCGGGAACTTCCCGCCCGCGGGCCGCCCCCACCAGGCCGTAGGCCCGCTGATCGGTGGCCTGGCGACGACCTACGCGTCCTGGCGCTGGGTCTTCGCCGGCGAGGTCGTCATCGGGGCCGGCATCTTCCTGCTCGCCCGCCGCGTCGTCGACGCCCCGGTCGCGGGGCGCCCCCACCTCGACCTGCTCGGCTCGCTGCTCTCGGCGCTGGGCCTGGGGCTGGCGGTCGTCGCCGTGCTGCGCTCCTCGGAGTGGGGCTGGGTCACCCCGGCCGCCGGCGCCCCCGCGCTGCTCGGCCTGTCGCCGGTCTTCTGGTTCCTGCTGGGCGGGCTGGTCTCGCTGCGCCTGTTCCTGGGGCACATCCGGCGCCTGGCGGGGGCCGGCGGCGAGCCGCTGGTCACCCCGGCGCTGCTGGCCAACCGGCAGATGACCGGCGGGCTGGTCATGTTCTTCTTCCAGTTCGTGGTGATGATGGGGCTGTTCTTCGTCATCCCGCTGTACCTGTCGGTCGCCCTGGGCCTCTCGGCCATCGAGACCGGGCTGCGGATCACGCCGCTCTCGCTCACCATGCTGCTCGCGGCGGCCGGCGTGCCCCGCTTCTTCCCGACGGCCTCGCCCCGGCGGGTGGTCGAGGCCAGCCTGGTGGCGGCCGTGATAGGCCTGGTGGTGCTGGTCAGCGCGATGGACGTGGGCGCGGGCGCCGAGATCGTGACCGTGCCCCTGCTGCTGATCGGGTTGGGCATGGGCGGCCTGGCCTCCCAGCTGGGCAGCGTCACCGTCTCGGCCGTCTCCGACGACCAGAGTCCCGAGGTGGGCGGTCTGCAGAACACGGCGACGCAGTTCGGGGCGTCGCTCGGCACCGCGCTGGCCGGCTCGGTCCTCATCGGCGCGCTGACCGCCTCGTTCCTGAGCGGGATCGCCGAGAACCCGGCCGTGCCGGCGGCGGTCTCCGAGCAGGCCAGCGTGCAGCTCGCGGCCGGCGTGCCCTTCGTCTCCGACGCCCAGCTCGCGGCCGCGCTGCAAACGGCGGGGGTCGCCCCGGCGACGGCGCAGGCCGTCCTGGAAGCGAACGAGCGGGCGCGCCTGGACGGCCTGCGCGCGGCCCTCGCCCTCCTCACCGTCATCGCCGTGGTCGCGCTGTTCTTCACCCGGCCGATCCCGCAACAGCAGCCCGGCGCCCCGGCGTAGCCGCGGGGCGCCGCGGCCGGGGCCTACCGGTACCGGGGCAGCACCTCGCGCTCGTAGAAGCGGAAGAAGCCCTCCTGGTCCGGGCCCACCTGGTGGACGTAGACGTGGTCGTAGCCGGCGGCGGCGAACTCCTCGATCGCGGCCCGGTGGCGCTCGGCGTCCGGCCCGCAGACGACGCTCCCCGCGACGTCCGCTTCCGTCACCATCTAGGCCGCTTCCTGGAAGTGCTCGGGGAGGGCCAGCTCGGTGCTCAACGGGCCTTTGAGCCCGCCGTTGGGCCAGTACCGGTAGGCCGTCTCGCGGGCCGCGGCGTCCGTCGCCGCCCAGCAGACGGTGAGCTGACCGTACTTCGGCTTGCCGTCGCCGCCGCTGGCCTCGAAGACCTTCACCGGCTCGGCCTGCGGGTCCGAGTTGATCAGCCCGTCCGCCACCTCGCCGGCGACGCGCGCGGCCCCCGGCCCCCGGGCGGCGAGCAGGATCGGCGGCGGCGCCGCCGGCAGGGTGTAGAGGCGGGCGTTCTCCACCGTGTAGTACTCGCCGTAGTGACTCGCCGTCTCGCCCTCCCAGAGGGTGCGGATGACCTCGACGGCCTCCTGCAGCATCTCCAGGCGCACCGCCGGCTCGGGCCAGGTGTCCCCCAGGATGTGCTCGTTGAGGCGCTCGCCGGTGCCCAGCCCGAGGAAGAAGCGCCCGGGCATCAGCGCCGCCGTGGTCGCCGCGGCCTGGGCGACGATCGCCGGGTGGAGGCGCAGGATCGGGCAGGTCACCCCGGTGCCGACGCGCAGCCGCTCGGTGCCGGCGGCGATGGCGCCGAGCACGCTCCAGACGAAGGGGCTCTGCCCCTGGGCGTCGACCCAGGGGTGGTAGTGGTCCGAGATGAGGGCGAAGGGGAAACCGGCGTCCTCCGCCCGGCGGGCCTGCCGGACGAGGTCAAGCGGCGGGTGCTCCTCACTCGACAGCGCGTAGCCGATCTGCACCATTGGGTCTGGCACCTCCTCCGATTCGCCGCGGCGCCCGACTCTGCGCAAGAGCCGCGCCACGGTCCTTACGACTCGAGCAGGCCCTCGGCCCGCACCTGCCGCAGCACCCCCTCCGCCTCCGGGTCGCCGGCGGCCAGCGCCCGGCGCAGCTGCTCCTGCTGCTCCGGCTTCAGCCGCGGCGGCGCCGTGGGCACGTCGGGGTCGACGACCGCTTCGACCACCACCGGCCGATCGGCCGCCAGGGCCTCGTCCCAGGCGGCGGCGACCCGGTCCGGGTGGTCGACGCGCAGCCCGAGCAGCCCGAGCAGCTCGGCGTAGCGGGCGTAAGGGAAGTCGGGGATGTCCTGGCTGGCGGGGAACTTCGGCTCCCCCTCCATGAGGCGCTGCTCCCAGGTGACGTAGCTCAGCTCCCGGTTGTTCAGCACGAGCACGAGCAGCCGCGGGTCGGACCAGCGGCGCCAGGCCCGGGCGATGTCGATCAGGGCGTTGATCCCGCTCATCTGCATCGCCCCGTCCCCGACGGTGGCCACCACCGGCCGGTCGGGGTAGGCGTACTTCGCGGCCAGGGCGTAGGGGAGGGCCGAGCCCATCGTCGCCAGCGTGCCGGAGAGCGTCGCCTGCATCCCCCGGCGCAGCTTCAGGTGGCGGGCGTACCAGACCGTCGAGGAGCCGCTGTCGCCGGTGACGATGCAGCCGTCCGGCAGCCGCGGCGAGAGCTCGTGGAAGACCCGCTGCGGGTTGAGCGGCGCGGCCGGTTGCAGCGCCCGCTGCGCCGCCGTCTGCCACCAGGCGCTGACCTGCGCCTCGATCCACGGGCGCCACGAGTCGGCCTTGGGCGTGAGCAGGGGCAGCAGGGCCCGCAGGGTCTCGGCGCTGTCCCCCACCAGCCCCACCTCCATGGGGTAGCGCAGGCTGAGCATCCGCCCGGCGATGTCGATCTGCACGCCCCTGGCCGTCCCCGGGGCCGGCAGGAACTCGGTGTAGGGGAAGCCGGAGCCGACCATCAGCAGGGTGTCGCACCGTTCGAGCATCGCGTTGCTCGCCGCCGTCCCCAGCCAGCCGGCGGTGCCGGTGACGAACGGCAGGTCGTCCGGGACGGCGGCCTTGCCCAGCAGGGCCTTGGCCACCCCGGCGCCCAGGCGCTCGGCGACGGCGATCACCTCGTCCGTGGCGCCGAGCGCGCCCGCCCCGGCCAGCACGGCCACCCGCCGGCCGGCGTTGAGCACGTCCGCCGCCCGGCGCAATTCGGCCTCGTGCGGCAGCACCCGCGGGGCCGCGTACCCCAGCCCGGAGTGCTGCGCCCCGTGCTCGTGCGCCGGCTCCGCCACCGCCGGCTCCTGCTGCACGTCGTGGGGCAGGATGACGCAGGTCACGGCCCGCTCGGCGATGGCGATCCGGAACGCCCGGTCGAGCACGTGCTTCGCCTGGTCCGGGCTGACCACCTCCTGGACGAAGGCCTTGGCCACGTCCTTGAACAGCACCCGCAGGTCGACCTCCTGCTGCGCCCGCCCGCCGAGCGACTCCCGTGCCTGCTGCCCCACGATGGCCACCACCGGCTGGTGGTCGAGCGCCGCGTCGTACAGCCCGTTGAGGAGGTGGATCGCCCCCGGGCCCTGCGTCGCCAGGCAGACGCCGACCTGTCCGGTGAGCTTGGCGTGGCCGCAGGCCATCAGCGCGGCGAGCTCCTCGTGCACCGGCTGGACCAGCTCCGGGCGATTCCCCGCGCGGTCGAGGGCCCCCATGATGGGGTTGATCCCGTCCCCGGCGTAGCCGAAGAGGCGCTCCACCCCCCACGCCCGGAGGCGCTGCACGAGGAAATCGGCCACCGTGTCGGCACCGGACATCGTTCTGCTCACTCCCCCGTACCTTCAGCGGCCGCCCGGCCGCGCGTTGCGGCCCCCGGCGAGCTCCTCGATCGTCGTGCGGGTGAAGGCCGGCAGGTCGTCCGGCCTCCGGCCGGCGCCCGGCGCAACGTCCTCTACCCCCTCCCGGCCGGCCCCCGCCGGAGGC
>DATLLM010000128.1:0-9527 GCA_035537855.1 Chloroflexota bacterium
CCCCTGGCCAACGGCGAGTACGTGGTCCACGACACCCCCAACGTGATCTGCCCCTTCCTCCCGGACGTCGCGGCCGCCGGCGCCGCCTTCACCAGGCTGCCTGGCGCGGCCGGGGTGGTGACGGTGGACTACGGGACGAGCCTCTGGCCCGGGCTGCGCCCGTTCCGCCTGGAGCTGCGGGCGACGGCCGACGCCGCCGGGAGCCACAGCGTGGTCGCGGACGCCGCGGGATCGAAGACGCTGGTGGTCAACCTTCCTCCGGCGGCGGTCTACAAGACGGAGCTCTCCTCCACCATCACCCCGGCGGCGCTCGCCGTGATGGACCCCATCCCGCCCGAGCTGAAGCAGGTCGCCCTCAACGGGCAGGCGCGAGTCTTCAGCCCGCGCCAGCGGGTGACCCTGGTGCACGCCGTGCGCAAGCCCCTGCAGCCGGCCTTGCTGACCCTCTACAACACCCAGAACACCGGGTTGGGGGCCTTCTGGCCCCGTGAGCGGGGGGCGACGCGGGTGACGCTGCAGGGGCTGATCCGGCCCCACGCGGCGAGCACGGCCCGGGTGGTGCTCAAGGCCGCCTGGGAGGAGGCGATCGACCGCCCCGGAGAGGCGGTGAAGACGGAGAGCCGGCGGGAGACGCTGGGCGCCTTCGACGTCAAGCTGGGAGACCTCGGGTTGGGCTTCGGCAGCCAGCAGGGCGCCCCGGCCGGCGGGACTCCCGGGACCACCACCTCCCTCCACCCGGCGATCAACCAGGCCCTGGGCGACCAGAAGCACCGCAAGGTGCGCTACTCGGTCAGCGCCGCCACCCGCTTCCGGGAGTATTTCCTGGGCGTTCCGGAGGGCGACCCCTCGCTGCAGCGGGAGGGCGCGGAGCAGACGATCCACGTCCTCAACGCCGGCCGCCCCGACCCCCTCTCGGTGCACTCCCTGGTACCGCTCTACAAGTGGGACCGCGCGACGCGAGCCGGGATGCTCGTCAGCACGCGGCGCACCGCCGGAGTGCGGGTCTACCTGCGCCGCCCCTGGTGCACCACCGGGGTGGACGAGCGCCTGGGCGTCCTGGTCTACGACACCCCCACCGGCGCCGAGGCGAACCTGGGACGGAACGACCCGGTGTGCCGCCTGATCAGCCGGCACAGCCTCGACCCCCTGGAGGACGAAGCCAACGCGGCGGTGCCCCCCCTCGCGGCGGAGAGCTTCCCGGCGCGGAAGGAAGTGCTGAAGTCGATGGCCCTGCTGGAGATGCCCCGCAACCGCCTGCCGTCCAGCTACGGCGTGAGCGTGGTGGGGCACGAGGTGAAGTTCAATGCGGAGCGCGACCTCTGGTACGCGGACGTGGAGATCGCCGGCCTCGTCGATCGCTTCTCGTTCCTGCGTCTGGGCCTGGTGCGCTTCCAGCCTTTCTCCGCCCAGGGCTGCCACCTCTCCCGGGTGGAGCTCCCCGATCCGGTGCAGATCCCGCCCCGGCGCACCCTGATCGCCACCACCCACGGGGCAGCCCGCGAGTCCCTGGTCGTCACCGTGCGCGGGCCGCGCCTGCAGCATACGCACCTCACGGTGGAGCACCACCGGCGGGTGCTCGACCAGACCCTCACCCCGCCCCTGGAGATCACCGAGCCCAGCGGGCCGGCGCGCACCCTCACCCCGCTCGCCCCCGCTTCCGCCGACCTCGCGGACACGGCGACCTTGCAGGCGGCGCTCCCGCCGCCGCCGGCACCGCCTGCGGTGCCGGCGGCGTACCTGGCGGGCCGGATCGTCGTCCGCGAGCACCAGCGAGGGCGGAACATCCTCACCGGCGCCAGCGAGTCCCGGGTGGTCTACTTCGAGACGTTCGAGCGCAACCTGCCTCCGGGCCCCATCCTCAGCGCCGGGCCGGCGACGGTGGTCGCCGGAGGGCCGGTGACCGTCACCTGGCGTGGCGCCACGGGCTCCGTGTCGAGCGACTGGATCGGCCTCTTCGAGCCGGGCGCCCCCAACCAGGCCCACAAGACCTACCAGTACACGGACGGCACGGCCGCCGGCTCCCGGGTCTTCGCCATGAACGTGCTCCCCGGCACGTACGAGCTCCGCTTCCTGCCCGAAGACGGCTACGCGCACACCGCCACGTCCAACGCCGTGACCGTCACCCCCCCACCCCAGACGACGCTGTTCGTCCAGCCCGCCAAGGTGGTCGCCGGGGGGCTGCTGACCGTCACCTGGGCCGGCGCCCCGAACCCGACGCCGAAGGACTGGATCGGCCTCTTCGAGCCGGGCGCCCCCAACCAGGCCCACAAGACCTACCAGTACACGGACGGCACGGCCGCCGGCTTCCGCGTCCTCGCCATGAACGTGCCTCCCGGCACGTACGAGCTCCGCTTCCTGCCCAACGACGGCTACACGCACACCGCCACGTCCATCCCGGTGACCGTGACGGCCTCGTAAAGGGTGTGTGCCTCCGGCGCCGCCGGCGCGCCGGTCGAGGCGGCTCGGAGCGACCGCCGAACACCGAGGCGCCGGCAGGGCATTACCGCGTTCGGCCAGCACCAGGAGCACTTACGTGAATGTGACAGAGAAGCCCATGAGCGACGCCGCGCCGGAAGACGAGCCGGCGCAGGCGGCCGATCGTCTGAGCAGCGCCGGCGTCGAGGAGCTGCTGGCCGAGCTGCGGGGGCGCCAGGAAGGCGCCGGCGCCCCGGCGGCGGCGAACGGAAAAGCCGCCGCCCGCCGGGGGCGGGCCGGCGGCCAGAGCTCCGGCGCGGCCCCGGCGCCCGGGCGCCTGCAGGACGTGGAGACCGGCGCCATCGTGGAGGAGCTGGTCTTCCGCCAGCGATCGATCTACGGCACGGACGACCGCCAGGACCTGTACCAGGTGTCCGACCAGCGCGTGCGCAACGACGCCGACTGCGTGGTGAGCCTGTGGCACCAGAGCAACATCGTCGACGCGGGCAACAACAAGTCGCGCCTGGTCACGACGCCGTTCTGGATGGCCCACAATCTGTGCGCCACCGAGCCGTTCTACACCCAGTCCAAAGAGCCCGGGGGGCGTGGCACCGGCTTCCTGGTGGCCCGAGACGTGGTGGCCACCGCCGGGCACTGCATCACCCAGGACAACCTGGCGACCACCCGCTTCGTGTTCGGCTTCAAGATGAAGAACGGGGCGGAGACGGCGCTGGAGATCAGCAACGACGAGATCTACCGCGGGATCGCCATCATCGACCGCCGGCTGGACGCCCTGCCGCCCAACGGGTCAGGCGCCGACTGGGCGCTGGTGCGCCTCCACAAGCCGGTGACGAACCACCGGGTGGCGAGCGTGCGGCGCGTCGGGTCGGTCGCCAACGGCCAGGCCGTCCACGTCGTCGGCCATCCCGCCGGCCTGCCGGTCAAGGTGGCCGGCAACGCGACCGTGCTCGACAACACCCAGGGCGCCTTCTTCGCGGCCGACCTGGACATCTTCGGCGGCAACTCGGGCTCGCCGGTGTTTAACAGTCAGACGCACGAGGTCGAGGGCATCCTGGTGCGGCGCGAGCTGGACTTCGTCCCCACCGGGCTCGGCTGCAACATGTCCTACGTCTACTTCCTGCCGGGCACGTACTCCGGCGCCGCCGTCACCCGTGCCGCGCAGTTCGCCGCCCGCCTCGGCCTGGGCTGGCAGGAGCTCGAAGACAACGCCCTCACCTCGGCCATCGCCGCCGGCGGCGGGGCGCTGTACCAGCTGCGCGCCAACGGTGAGCTCTACAAGTACACCGGCGCGCCGATGGTGGGCTGGCAGCTGATCGACAACAACCGGCTCACCGTGGCCATCGCCGCCGACGGCTCAGAGCTCTACCAGCTGCACGGCAACGGCGAGATCTACCGCTACACCAACACCCCCCTGACCGGCTGGCAGCGCCTGGGCGAGGTCTCGGCCGCCGAGGAGATCGTGGCCGCGGGCGGGCGGTTGTACCGGCGCCACGGCGACGGCTCCATCTTCCGCCGCACCGTGACGACCGGCTGGCAGCAGCTGGACAACAACCAGCAGACGAAGGCCCTGGCCGACGACGGCGCCACCCTCTACCAGCGGCACGGCAACGGCCAGATCTACAAGTACACCGGGACGCCCATGACCGGCTGGCAGCTGATCGACAACAACCCGCTCACCAAAGCCATCGCCGCCTCGGGTGATCCCACCAAAGGCGCCAGCACCACCGCGGCCCACCGGCTCTACCAGCTGCACGGCAACGGCCAGGTCTATCAGTACACCAACACCCCCTTGACCGGCTGGCAGCTGATCGCCGACACCTCGACCGCCGTGGCGCTGGCCGCGGACTGGAGCAGCGGCATCCACCGGCTGTACAAGCTGCACGGCAACGGGGAGATCTACCGCTACACCGGCATCCCCGTCACCGGCTGGCAGCTGCTGGACGGCTTCTCCTCGCTGTCCGGCGTCAAGGCGCTCGCCGCCGCCGGCGGGCAGCTCTACCAGCGCACCCGCCGCACCCTCGCCTCCGGCGCGGTCCTCAGCGCCGGCATCAAGCGCCTGGTCGGGTAGGGCGCGCACCCTCGCCGGCCACTCCGGGCGACGGGGGGAGCAGCCGGTGGCGTGCGTGGTCTACCCGGCGAGCAATCCCTCGCGCTACGATGCGCCGGCTCAGGCCGCCGGACGCTCGCCGGGCGACGCGGCGGGGCGAACCGGGCGGTCGAGCCGCCGAAAAGGGGGGGACACGATGGCGAACCACGACGACACGCCGGCGGGGCGGGACGACGGCCGGCGATCCGGTCTGGCCCAGGCACTGACGCTCCACGCATCTTTCGACCACGGCCCGGACGCCGACCTGGCGCTGGGCGACGGCCGGCTCTACTCCGTGATCGAGCCGGGCGTCCACCGCGACGACGCGCTCTCGCCGGGCCTCGGCCGGCCGCCCCTGCGCATCGTGCCGGGAGGGGGGCGCTACGGGGCGGCGCTCGAGTTCACCCCGGAGAGCAGCCACGTCGTGGTGTTCAAGGCCGCCCGGAACGTCGCCTACGCTCGCTCGGAGTTCGGCGGCACGATCTCGTTCTGGATGCGCCTCGATCCGGCGGCGATTCCCGGCCGCTACTGCGATCCGCTCCAGGTGACGGACAAGAAGTACAACGACTCGTGCATCTGGGTCGACTTCACCAAGAACGACACGCCGTCCGACTTCCGGCTCGGCGTCTTCGGCGAGCTCGGCGTCTGGAACGTCTCCGGGCGGGAGAGCGGGAGCGAGGAGTTCTACTGGCGCTTGCTCAAAGTGGCGGACCCGCCGTTCGCGAAGGACAGGTGGACGCACGTCGCGGTCACCTGGGCCGGACTGAACGGCCCCGGCGGCGGCCGCGCCCGCCTCTACCTGAACGCCCGGTACGCCGGGGCGACGGGGAGGGTGGCCGAGCCGTTCACCTGGGACGAGGCCAACGCCTGGATCCGCCTCGGGACGGGTCACTTCGTCGGCCGGCTGGACGATCTCGCCGTGTTCGGTCGGTCTCTGACCCCCGACGAGATCCGCACCCTGTACGCCCTCGACGGTGGCGTGGCCGACCTGCGCGGCGGCTGAGCCGTCGCGCCGGCGCGGCGTAGGGCGCGCACCGCCGCGGGGGGCGCTCCGGTGGTCGTGCCCCGCGGCCACCCGACCGGCGTTGCGCGTGGCGCGGTCCGGCACGGGGGGCGGTGCGCCCGTCGCTCCGGTGCCGGTGGCTGGCCCCGGCCGCGTCCGGCCGGCTCCCGCGCTCGGCTGACGGGTGCCGCCGGCGTCGCGGCGCCCACCCGCCTACAATGGCGGTGAGCAGACCCATGACTGGCGCACCGGCGACCGAGTCCGACCGGCGTGCTGACCCGACGGCGCCGCCGGCCAACCGGACGGAGCTGACGCCCCTCGCCTTTCTGGAGCGGGCGGCGCTGGCCTTCGGCGCCCGGACGGCAGTGGTCGAAGGCGGCCGGCGGCTGAATTACCAGGAACTCCGGCAGCACGTCTACCGGCTGGCGGGGGCGCTCCGGGCCGCCGGGGTCGCCCGCGGCGACCGCGTGGCCGTGCTGGCCCCGAACGGCCTGCTGGCGCTGGCCGGCCACTACGGCGTGCCCCTGGCCGGCGCCGTGCTGGTGGCGATCAACACGCGCCTGGCGCCGGCGGAGATCGCCTACATCCTCGGTCACTCCGGCGCGAAGGTGCTGCTCGTCGACGCCGAGCTGTGGCCGCCCCTGGCCCCGGCGCTGGGCGACGGCCGCGAGCTGGAGCGCATCGTCGTCGCCGGCGGGCCGGCGGCGGCCGGGTGCGAGGCGTACGAGCGCTTCCTGAGCCGGGCGCCGGGCAGCCCGCCCGGCGCCCCGGGCACGACCGCGCTCGGGCCGGCGAGCGAAGACGATCCGATCTGCATCAACTACACCAGCGGCACGACCGGCACGCCCAAGGGCGTGGTCTACACCCACCGTGGCGCCTACCTGAACGCGCTCAGCGTCGCTTTCGAGCTGCGCCTGGGGCCGGAGAGCGTCTACCTCTGGACGCTGCCCATGTTCCACTGCAACGGGTGGTGCCTCACCTGGGGCGTGACCGCCGCCGGCGGGGCGCACGTGACGCTACGCCGGGTCGATCCCCCCCTGGTCTGGGACCTGATCGAGCGCGAGCGGGTGACCCACCTCTGCGCCGCGCCCACGGTGCTGATCGGCCTGGCGAACCACCCCTCCGCCCGGCCGCAGGCGCGCGCCGGCGCGCCGGTCACGGTCGCTACCGGTGGCGCGCCGCCAGCGCCGACGACCATCGCCCAGATGAGCGCGCTGGGCGTCCGGGTGACCCACCTCTACGGGCTGACCGAGGTGTACGGGCCGAGCCACGTCTGCAGCTGGTGGCCGGAGTGGGACGCCCTGCCGCCGGCGGAGCAGGCCCACCGCACGGCCCGTCAGGGCGTCCCCCACGTCGGCCTGGGCGGCGCCCGGGTGGTCGACGCCGCCCTGCGCGACGTGCCGGCCGACGGCCAGACGATGGGGGAGGTCGTCATCCGGGGCAATACGGTGATGGCCGGCTACTTCCGGGACGAGGCCGCCACCGAGGCGGCCTTCCGGGGCGGCTGGTTCCGCACCGGCGACCTGGGCGTGGTGCACCCCGACGGCTACGTCGAACTGCGCGACCGGGCCAAGGACGTCATCATCACCGGCGGCGAGAACGTCTCCACCATCGAGGTCGAGCAGGTGCTGGCCCGGCACCCGGCCGTGCTCGAGGTGGCCGTGGTCGGCATCCCCGACCCGCGGTGGGGGGAGGTGCCCAAGGCGTTCGTCGCGCTCAAGCCGGGCGCCGCCGTCGCGCCCGAGGAGCTGATCGAGTTCTGCCGCCGGCACCTGGCGCGCTTCAAGGCGCCCAAGGTGATCGAGTTCGGCGAGCTGCCGAAGACCAGCACCGGCAAGATCCAGAAGTTCGCCCTGCGCGCCCGCGAGCGGTGAGCCGCGCCCGCGCGAGCAGCACCAGCGTGGCTCTCCGTGCCGGTCGACGGGGCCCTGGCCAGCGGCCGCCGGGCCCGCCATCGCGCACCCGCTCCAACGCACCGAACGGAACGGTTTCCGCAAGATGGTCTGTCCTCAGTCGGAGCGTGCCCCAGAGAGGCGGTTGCCGGACCGGCGGCGACTCGGGGCACGACACTTCGACGCAAATCGTACAGCGTCACGTGCGAACGGAGGCCCGTGCATGAGCGAGACGCTGGCGCCGGCCACCCTGCGGACGCACGCCGTCACCCTGCAGGGCGAGCGCGTGCGGCTCCGACCGCTGACGGAGGGAGACTGGGACGTCCTCCTGCGCTGGAACAACGACCCGGAGGTGTTGTGGTTCACCGAGGGCGACGACGTGCGCTCCCGCCCACTCGACCAGGTGCAGCGGATCTACCGCGGGGTGTCCCGGCAGGCGATGTGCTTCCTCGCTGAGGTGGACGGCGCGCCGATCGGCGAGGGCTGGCTGCAGGCGATGAACGAGCGGCGCATCCTGGACGAGTACCCCGGGCGGGACGTGCGCCGGATCGACCTGGCCATCGGGGAGAAGCGCCTCTGGGGCCAGGGGCTGGGCACGGAGATGATCCGGCTTCTGGTACGCCTGGCCTTCGAGCGGGAGGAGGCCGACCTGCTGGTGTGCTTCGTCGGGGGGCACAACCCGCGGAGCCGGCGGGCGTTCGAGAAGGCCGGCTTCCGCCTCCTGCGGACGGTGCCGGAGCCCGACAGCGCGAAGACGACGTTCGGCTACGACCTGCTCCTCAGGCGCGAGGAGTACGAGCGCCAGCGGGACGCGCCGCAGGAGGGTTCAGCGTGAGCCCCAACGCGGACCTCGCCCCCCGCAGCGTCGCCGGTTACCCGGCGGTTCCGTCGTCGCGCCGGTGCAGCCAGAGCGGGTTGCCCTCCGGGCCGGCGATCGGCGCCATGACGCAGGCCCGCGTCGCGAACGCGTCCCGGACGTCCGCCTGCACTGCCGTCACGCCGGACAGCCGCGCCGCGCCTGCTCAGGCCCGCACGCCGAGGCGCACCCGCCAGCTGAGCAGCCACGTCCCGCCGGCGCCCAGGACGCGGTCGGCGGCCCGCCGCAGGGCGGCCAGCCCCAGCGCCTCGTCCGTGACCCCGCGGGCGCGCAGCGCCGCCAGGTCGTCGACCGAGTAGTTGAGGGCGTGGCGCACGTAGCGCTCGGCGCCGCCCCCCTCCTCGCTGTGCAGCAGCACCTCCTTGACGAAGCGGAAGTGCCCGCTGCGCCGCAGGGCCTCCAGGTGGCCCTCCTTGGGCCACTTTCGGGGCCAGGCGTAGGGGCTGGCGAGCTCCCGCCGGAGCCGCGGGGCCGTGCGGAAGACGTGCTCGTCGGCCGCCTCCAGCTCCCAGTCCGAGGAAGGAGGGCCGTAGTAGTCCGCGGCCGCGAACACCCCGCCCGGGCGCAGGACGCGGGCCACCTCGGCCAGCGTCGCCGCGGGCTCCATGTAGTGGAACGCCTGCACCGCCGTGACCACGTCGGCGCCGCCGGCCGGCAGGCCGGTGGCGTGCCCGGGCGCCTGGCGCACCTCCAGGTTGGCCGCCACGAGGCGCCGGCGGGCCACGGCCACCATGCCCGGCGCGGGCTCGACCCCCACGACGCGCCCGGCGCGGGGGCCCCAGACGGCGGCGGAGAGGCCGGTCCCGCAGCCCAGGTCGACCACCAGCTTCGGGCGCGCCACGCGGGCGTAGCGGCAGAGCACGTCCACGAGCGCGGCCGGCGGGTGGGGCCGGACCTCGTCGAACTGCGCGGCGTAGTCGGTCTGGCCGAAAGCGGAGGCGGCCAATTCCGGATCGACCGCGACCGCGCCGGCGGCGTCCGCGTCCACTCGCCCATTGTGGCGGCGGCGCCGGCGGAGCACAACGCAGAATGCTCTTACCCAGAACGCCGGATAGCCCGACGAGCCGTGCCGACAGGGCGTCCGCGCGCAGCCGCCGCTGCGTCCACCACAGCGCCACAGGCGCCCGGCAGCACGTAGCGGACGCGGGCGCCGCTCCCGTCGGACAACACGGAACACGGCGGTGGCCGATTGACGGGGCGGGGGCGGGGGGATAGGCTCGCGGCGCTCGGCCC
>DATLLM010000129.1:0-17410 GCA_035537855.1 Chloroflexota bacterium
AGCAGGCCGACGAAGGTGGCCACCAGCTTCCAGGTGGCCCAGGCCATCAGGCCGGCCCCGAGCAGCACCAGCAGCAGCCCGCGGGCCAGCCGGGGCACGAACTGCAGGGTGGCGTAGTAGACCGGCTCGGGGAAGGGGGCGTTGCGGTAGAGGTGAGTCAGCATCAACGCCATGCCGAGCGCCATCAGGGTCAGGGCGAGCACGTAGACCAGCGCCCAGCGCTTGACCGCCATCCCCGGCTGGAGCCAGCGGCGCAGCCGCGACCAGTGCTCCGGGTCGGGAAGCGATGACTGTGGGGTCATCCAGGAGCCCTCTCTCGGGCGGAAGTGCGGCTCGGGCGAGCGGCGAGAGCGCGTGCGGCGCCGGCCGGCACGGCCAGGTCGACAGAATCGCGCGAGCCGGCGACGATACCACGTCGAGCGGCTGCGCCGCTCTTCGCGGAGCCCATGCTCCTGAGACGGACGGCGCCCCGGGTCGGTTCTACCCGGGGCGCCGTCCGTCTCAGCGCTTGAGCGCGGCCTGGATGCGCAACGCCACCTGGAGCTCGAGCTCGACCTGGGGGTCGCGCAGGCGCAGCTGCATCAGCTCCTCGATCCGGCGCAGCCGGTAGAGGACGGTGTTGCGGTGCGTCCGCAGGCGCTCGGCGGCGGCGCTGAGGCTCCGTCCGGCGGCGAAGTAGGCGTCGAGCGTCGGGATGAGCTGCGCGCTGTGGCGCTCGTCGTACTCCTGCAGACGTCCCAGGCGGGCCTCGTAGAAGGCCCGCATCTGATCGGCTGGCCCCAGACTGGCCAGGAGCTGGTCGAGCGCGGGCGCGTCCTCTGGCCTCTGGTCAGCCATGTGAGGTCGGTCTGTCGGGACGCGCCCCGGCGGGAGTCCGGGGTGCGTCCCGAGCGATTCCGTCGCTGACCTAGATGTCGTAGTAGAGGTGGAACTCGTAGGGGTGCGGGCGCAGGGCCACCTGCTCCAGCTCCCGGGTGCGCTTGTAGTCGATCCAGTTCTCGATCAGGTCGCGGGTGAAGACGTCCCCGCGCAGCAGGAACTCGTGGTCTTTCTCCAGCGCCTCGAGCACCTCGCCCAGGCTGCCGGGCGCGGACTGGATCTTGGCCGCCTCGTCGGGCTCCAGCTCGTAGATGTCCTTGTCCACCGGCGCCGGGGGCTCGATCTTGTTCATCACCCCATCCAGGCCGGCCATCAGGCAAGCCGAGAAGGACAGGTACGGGTTGCTCGACGGGTCCGGGATGCGGAACTCCAGCCGGCGGGCGGCCGGGGCGTCCGAGATCATCGGGATGCGGATGCAGGCCGAGCGGTTCCGGGCCGAGTAGACCAGGTTGATGGGCGCCTCGTAGCCGGGCACCAGCCGCCGGTAGCTGTTGGTCGACGGCGCGGCGAAGGCCAGGATCGTCGGGCAGTGCTTGAGCAGCCCGCCGATGTACCAGCGCATCGTATCGCTCATCATGGCGTACTTGGCGGACTCGTCGAAGAACAGGTTCGACCCGTCCTTCCACAGGCTCTGGTGGGTGTGCATCCCCGAGCCGTTGTCGCCGAAGAGGGGCTTGGGCATGAAGGTGGCGGTGTAGCCGTTCTCGACGGCGACGTTCTTGACGATGTACTTGTACATCATCACGTTGTCGGCCGTGGCGCGCAGGGTGCCGAAGCGCATGTCGATCTCGGCCTGCCCCGCGGTGCCCACCTCGTGGTGCTGCACCTCGATGGTGATGCCGGACTCGATCATCTTCAGGATCATCCGGCTGCGCAGGTCCTGCAGCTTATCCGTCGGCGGGACCGGGAAGTAGCCTTCCTTGAACCGCGGGCGGAAGCCCAGGTTCGGCGTGCCGGGCGTCACCCCGCCCTGCCCGCTGTTCCAGATGCCCTCGTCCGAATCGATGAAGTAGTAGCCGCTGCGGGCGTCCTGGTGGAAGCGGATGTCGTTGAAGATGTAGAACTCGCACTCCGGGCCCCAGTAGCTGGTGTCCGCGATCCCCGTGGACTTCAGGTACGCCTCGGCCTTGCGCGCGATGTTGCGCGGGTCGCGCGAGTACGGCGTGCGGGTCACCGGGTCGACGATGTCGCAGATCAGCGAGAGGGTCGGCACCTTGCAGACCGGGTCGACGACCGCGGTCGCCGGGTCCGGAACGACGAGCATGTCGCTCTCGTTGATCTTCTGCCAGCCGCGGATGGACGAGCCGTCGAAGCCCAATCCGTCCGTGAAGATGTCTTCCTTCAGCTCGGAGATCGGCACGGAGAAGTGCTGCCACAGCCCGGGCAGGTCGATGAACTTCAGGTCGACGATCTGCAGCCCCTGCTCGTACGCCCAGTCGATCACCCCCTTGGGGTCGCTCGTGGGCGCCTTGCGCACTGCTGGTAGCGGGCTGGTGCGCGCTCGGTCCTCTACGGCCATGCAGCTACTGCTCCTCTCAGTCTCCCTCGCGCGCGCTCGCGGGCCAGAAGCCGGGCGCGCAGCCGGGCGATCCGATCGGAGAATAGCTCCGCCCCGGCCCCCTGAGGTACGTACAGAACAGCCGAATCTGGTACCGGCGCTTTGTGCGGGCTGCACAATTCGGGCGGCGCCGCGGCCATCCGGGCGCGGTGCCCTTACGGTATACAGTTAGCGATGTCCCTCCGTACCGGCGCCCTCGCCGGCGCCCTCGCCGCCGCCCTGGCCACGGTCGTCATGCTCCTCCTGCGCCTGACCGTGGGGGTCGCCTCCCTGCCCGAGCTGCTCCAGGACTGGATCACCTCCTGGCTCCCGGTCGGCGTCCTGGGCGCGTACCTCGGCGCCTCCGAGGGGGGTGCCAAGCCCTTGGCCTTCGCCCTCCTCTTCGCCCTCTGCCTCGCCGGCGGCGCCGCCGTCGGGGCCCTGCTCGGCTTCTGGTGGGGGCGGCGCCCGCCGGGCCGGGCCGGCCTGTACGGGCAGGGCCTGCTGACCGGACTCGTCCTCTTCGTCCTGGCCCAGCTCGTCCTCCGTCCGCAGGCCGCCCCGCTCGGCGTCGGCCTGCCCTTTCTGCTCTACGGCCTGCTGCTCGCCGCCGGGTACCGCTTCCTGCTCCCGGTGCCGCCCGCGGCCGCCCCGGCGGCCGGGTCGACCGCCGCACCGGCCGCACCCGCGCCGGCGGCGAACGCCCTCACGCTGGCGTCGGATTCGCGCCGCGCCGTGATCGAGCGCGTCGCCTGGGGCGGCGTCGCCGTCGCCGGCTCGGTCGCCTTGTGGCGCTTCGTCGCCCAGGCCCGGGAGGGGCCCGTCGGCGCCGCCCTCGGGATGGGCGAGGCCCCCGGGAGCCGGGAGACCCGCCGGGGCGACGACGGCCTGATCGCCGAGGTCACCCCGACGGCCGACTTCTACGTCGTCTCCAAGAACCTGCGCGATCCCGCCCCGCCGGATACGGAGGCCTGGCGCCTCCACGTCAACGGCCTCGTCGCGCAGCCGATGGCGCTCACCCTGGAAGAGGTGCGCGGCCTGGCCCAACGGCAGCAGTGGCAGACCCTGGTCTGCATCAGCAACCCCGTCGGCGGCGAGTACGCCGGCAACGCCCTCTGGCGCGGCGTCCCCGTCGCCGACTTGCTGGCCATGACCGGAGGCTCCCCCGCCCGCGCCGGCCGGGTGGTCTTCCGCGCCGCGGACGGCTACACGGACAGCCTGCCCATGGCCAGGGCGATGGACCCCTCGACCCTGGTGGCGACGGCGATGAACGGGGAGGATCTGCCGCCGGCCCACGGCGCCCCGGCCCGGCTGCTCGTCCCCGGCGCTTACGGCATCAAGAACGTCAAGTGGCTGGAAGCGATCGAGGTGGTGGATACCTCCTACCGGGGCTACTGGCAGCGCCGCGGCTGGAGCGACAGCGCCCTGATCAAGACGATGTCGCGCATCGACTTCCCCCGGCGCGGCGCCGTCGCCGCGCGCGACGCCCGGCGCATCGCCGGGATCGCCTACGCCGGCGACCGGGGCATCTCCCGCGTCGAGATCAGCGAGGACGACGGCCAGACCTGGCGCCCGGCCACCTTCGCCCCGCCGCGTGGTCCTCTCTCCTGGGTCTTCTGGGAGACGGCGTGGTCGCCCGCCCCCGGCGGGCAGTTCCGCCTGACCGTGCGCGCCGCCGACGGCCGGGGCGACCTCCAGACGACGGAGGAGACGCCGTCGCTGCCGGACGGGGCCTCCGGGCTGCACTCGGTCACCGTTCGGGTGACGTAGAGGAGTCCCACGTCCCGGGCGCTGGTGCGGGCGGCGGGATGGGGGGAGCGGCGAGAATTGGGTACATCCGGCTCCAACCTTAGGGACCGCGTACCTGCGCGCGCGCTCCCTCCGACGGCGAGACTCACAGCGGGTCGCCCGGGCGATCGACTCGGGACGTGTGACCTTGGACTTGGGACTTCCTGATGCAAGCCGTTCCCCTTGGCTTCGCCCTCTTCCTGCTCGAGCTGGCCGTCGGGGGCATCCTCGTCAGCGCCATCCTGGACTGGGACGGCGAAGTCAGCGGCGGGTTCCTGTTCCTCAACAGCGCCTTCCTCGCCGTCTTCGGCGCCGCCGCGCTCTGGCTGCGCAGCATCCTCCCCGTCGGATTGCTCGTCGGCTACCCGATCGACGCCGCGCTGGCGGCGACCGAGCCCGTCTGGTGGGGCGTTTTCGTCGCCCTCGCCTTCGCCTACAGCATCCTGCTGCGCCTCGACCGGCGCTCGCCCGCTCGCGCCGCCGGGACGCTGGCGGCGCTCGCCGGGGCCGGGGCGCTCGCCGTGAGCGCGGCCATCTACCTGCCCCCGGGCGGGGCGTACGCGCTGCTGCTTGCGAGTCTGCTGGCCGGCGCCCTGGCCCTCGGCACCGTCTGGAGCGGGATGATGCTCGGCCACTGGTACCTGGTGACGCCCCGGCTGGCGCCGCGCCCGCTGCTGCGCCTGACCGCCGCCCTCGCCGCCGTGCTGATCGTGCAGGCCATCTTGCTGGCCGGGCAGGCCCTGGCCGGCGCCGCCGCCGACCTGCTCGGGGCGCCGCTCTCGCTCCTCTTCTGGCTCCGCGTCGCCGTCGGGGTGGTCTTCCCCCTGGCGCTCTGCTTCCTGGTGTGGCGCACCGCCCGGGTGCGCTCGATGATGTCCGCCACCGGTCTGCTCTACATCGCCCTGGGGACGGTGCTGACCGGACAGATCATCGCCAGCGCCCTCTTCTTCGTCTCCGAGACGCCGGTCTGAGCCCGGCGGCCGGCCGGATCAGACGGCGATCAGGTCGAGGGTGAGCACCTCGCCGGCGCGCAGGTCGGCGGTCGACTGCCCGAGCGTGGCGCCCCCGGACTCGACCGATACGGCGTAGCGCCCGGGCCGCAGCCCGGTGGCGCCGAAGTAGCCGCTCCCGTCCGTCAGCAGCGTCGCGGTCGCCGGTCCGGTGAGGCGCACCGTCGCCCCGTCGAGCGCCTGCACCTCGGGACTCAGGCGCCGCGCCAGGCCCCGCAGGTGGGCGCCCGGGCTCTCCTTCCAGGGCATCGGCGGGGGCGCCGCCGGCTGGGCGAAGGGCGGCGCCGCGTCGCCCCCCCAGGCGCTCGGCTCGATCAGGCTGCGCAGGAAGTCGGCGTTCGGCGTCGCCGGCTGGCTCTCGCCTTTCTGGGGGGCGTTGCTCACCGCGTAGGAATAGAGCGCCACCCCGTCCAGCCGGTCGCCGGTCCGGGACGGCTCGAGCGCCCGCCGAATCTGGGCGAGGCCCCCCGCCGGCTCGTTCAGGAACAGGCCGACCCCGGCGACGACGTGGCGCTGCCCCCGGTGCCGGCGCTGCCACTCCGTCCACTGGTCGAACCACCGGCGCTGGGCGTCGTTCCCGTCGTCGTCGTAGTTCATCGGCATCACCACGTCGACGATGCCGTCCGCGGCCCAGCCGACCCAGTCCTGGAAGACGTTGCCGTACGCGCTGCTCGACCGCCAGCCGCGGTCGTCGACCGGCCCGCTCCCCCAGCCGATGGTCGCCGCGCTCACCTTCACCTGCGGCTTGACCGCGATCGTGTCCAGGTAGATGCGCCGGACGAGCGCCGTCACCTGATCGCGCCGCCACTGCTGCCAGCGGGCGTCCGTGGGCGGCGGTGCGCCGCTGCCCCCCCGATTCTTGCGGAAGCGTTCGACGCTGACCGGGTTGTAGCCCCACTGCACGCCGGCGTAGCGGATCAGGTCGAGGTGCAGGCCGTCGACGTCGTAGGCGCGGACGATCTCGGCGGCCACCTCGGCGACGTAGCGGGCGGCGTCCGGGTGCCCGGGATCGAGCGAGTAGTTGTCGCCGTCCCAGGCCTCGCCCTTGTCGTTCAGGCTGATCCAGCTGGCCTCGCCCGGGGCGTCCGGGCCGTGGCGGTTGAAGGCGTGCCGCGGATCGGCCGGCGGGCGGTCCTTGCGATTCCAGATGGGCACGGTGGCGATCCAGGCGTGGACCTCGAGGCGCGGGCGCGGCGGATCGAAGCGTCCGGCGGCCGCGTTCGCGGCCCGCACCCGGTCGATGGTCAGCTGGAGCGCGTCCAGCCCCGATTGGAACGTCGGGTCGTCCGTCCGCGGCTCGTCCGTGCGGTTGTAGTAGGCGTCGCCCCGGCGGCGCACCTGCACGATCAAGGTGTTGATCCCCGCGAATAGGGCGTCGGCGATCAGGCGGTCGATCTGCGCCACGGACTTGATCCCGTCGTGGAAGGCGTCGACCCACAGGGCGCGGATCTGGTTCTCGCCCGGGAGGTCGCCGTCGCCGGCGCGGTAGGAGCGGGCGGCCCACCTGGGTAGAGTCGCCCCCAGCAGGGCGTCGGCGGCGATCAGGCCGCTCGCGGCCAGGGACCACAGATCGCGCCGGCGGTACGGGGCGGGTCGGGAGGCGTACGGCATCAGGCTGAGCCAGTGTAGCGGGCGTAGCCGGCGAGCGCGGTCTCCAGCACCCCCCGGGCCAGCGGCGCCGCCGCCTGCGATCCCTCGCCGCCGTACTCCAGCATGGCCAGGACGACCACCTGCGGGGCGTCGACCGGGGCGTAGCCGGCGAACCAGGCGTGGGGCTGCCGGCCGCCTCCGGACTCGGCGGTGCCGGTCTTCCCGGCCGTGACGCCGGCCAGGGGCGAGCCCTGGAAGACGGCGGCGGCCGTGCCACCGGCGGCGCCGACGACCCCGCGCAGCCCGCCGCGGATCGCTTCCAGGGTGGCCGCGCTCCAGGGCAGGGGCGGCTTCGCGGCCGGCGGCAGGAGGCGCTCCACGTTGCCCCCGGGCAGCTGCGCCCGGTCGAGCAGGCGCGGGCCCCGGCGTTGTCCGCCGCCGGCGATGGCCGCGTAGAGCGCCGCCACCTGCAAGGGGGTCACCAGCAGCTGCCCCTGCCCGATGGCCATGTTCACCGCGTCCCCTCTGGCCCAGCCGTCGTTCAGGGCCTGCCGCTTCCACTGCGGGCTGGGCACCGTGCCGCCCGGTTCCAGACCCGGCACGGTGCCGGTCGCGCCGCCGAAGCCGCTGCGCACGGCCACGTCCGGCAGGGCGTTGGCCTCCTGCTCGTCGAGCAGCTTCCCC
Organism: Chloroflexota bacterium; assembly: GCA_035537855.1. Taxonomy (GTDB): domain Bacteria; phylum Chloroflexota; class UBA11872; order UBA12225; family UBA12225; genus DATLLM01. Next base: position 7,489 of record DATLLM010000129.1, read on the forward strand.
ACCTCGTAGAAGACGCAGTTGCAGGACTGGGTCAGCCCGGAGACCAGGTTGAGCCGGCCGTGGCCGGTGCGCAGCCAGCAGTCGAAGCTCAGTCCCGGGAGGCCCGTCCAGCGCCCGGTGCAGACGAACTCCGAGTCCGGACGCACGACGCCCCGCTCCAGTCCGGCGGCCATCGTCACCGCCTTGAAGATCGATCCCGGCGGATACAGGCCGACCAGGGGGCGGTTCACCAGCGGCTGCCCCGGGTCGGTCAGGATGGCCCCGACGTCGCCCCCGGTGACGAACGTGTTGGGGTCGTACTGCGGGTAGCTGGCCAGGGCGAGCACGGCCCCGTCGCGCGCGTCGAGCACGACCACGCTGCCGGCCCGCTCGCCGAGGGCCGCCTCGCACGCTCGTTGCAGGTCGAGGTCGAGGGTCAGGGTCACGGTTTCGCCGGGCCGGGCCGGCGCCGACGAGAGCGTGCTGGCGATCTCGCCGCTCGGGGCCAGCACCGTCAGCCGGCCGCCGGGGTGCCCGGCCAGCAGATCGTCCGTCGCCGCTTCGAGTCCGGCCCGGCCGGCGGAGTCGCCGTCGACGTAACCGGTCAGGGGGCCGGCGAGCGGGCCCTGAGGGTACTGCCGGCGCGGGCCGCCGGGTGGACTGACGGCCAGCGGGCGACGCTGCCGGTCGAGGACGCCGCCCCGGCCGGCGGCGTCCGGAAAGGCCCGCAGGGTGCGCCCGCCGGCCAGATCCGGCAGCAGCACCTCCGGCGTCCAGGCCACCCACCAGGCCCCGTCCCGCCAGCGCAGCGGCAGGACGTTGTCCCGGCGCAGCTCGCCGAAGCGGTCGGTGGCGTAGACCGCCCGGAACGGCACCCCGGCGCCCTCGCCGTCGGCGGCCGGCGCCGCCCCGCCGGGGGCGGGGGTCAGGGTCAGGCGCTGCAGGGTCATCGTCGCCGCCAGATCCAGGTGCTGCTGGCGGAACGCGTCGCGGTCGGTGGCCCGCCGGGCCTCAGGCGTCAGCCGCCCGTAGAGCGCGTCCAGGTCGCCCGCCGCCCAGGCGGCCAGGTAGGCGTCCGCCTCCGGCCCGGGGGGCGGCCGGAACGGACGGCGCAGCGCTTCGCTGAGCCGCGGGGCGAGCCCGGCGCCGGCCACGGCGAGCGCCGCGAGGCCCCCTCCGGCCAGCCAGGCGGCCCGGGTCAGCCGCCGCGGCCGTTGCGCCCGCTGCTGGCCCTTGAGCAGTCCCCCCAGCCCGAACGGGTCCTCCGCCGGCTGCGGCGCCGCACCCGGCGACGCCGGAACGGCGACGACCACCGTCGCGTCGTCCGCGCCGTCCGCCGCCTCCACCAGGGAGAGCACCGCGCTCGCCCCGGACTCCGCCGTGCCGGCGGTGGCGCCGGCCAGGGCCGCCGCGGGGACGACGTTGGAGACGCCGTCCGAGCAGAGCAGGAGGGTCGCGCCGGCGGAGAGGGGCTCGACGCGCGCGTCGAACGGGCACCCGTCGGGCTGGCCGAGGAAGCGGGTGATGACGTGACGGAAGGACTCGGCCACCGCCGGCGGCGCCTCCGGGTGCTCGGCCACCCAGGTGTGGTCGGCCGTAAGGGCCCGGGCCGTGCCGCCGGCCAGCAGGTAGGCCCGGCTGTCCCCGGCGTGGACGACGGCGAGGTCGTCCGCGCCGGCCGCGACCGCCGTCAGGGTCGAGGCCGCGCCCCGGGCGCGGGGCACCTCGGTCGCCAGCCGGCGCACGGCGGCGTCGGCCGCCCGGGCCGCCCGGAGGAGCGCCTCGCGCGTGGCCGCGCCGTCCGCCCGCCCGGCCGGCCGCCAGGACTCCCAGCTGGCGGTCAGGGCCGCGATCGCGGCCGCGCTCGCCTCCTCGCCGGCGGCCTCGCCGCCGACGCCGTCGGCGACGGCCAGCAGCAGCGGCCGGTCGCCGGCCGCGGGCAGCACCGTCCAGGAGTCCTCGTTCGTGCGCCGGGCGGAGCCGCGGCGGGAGGCGCCGGCGGCCAGCCACCGCCCGGCCGGCGGGGGGCCGCCGGCCAGGGGCGACTCGGAAGCGATCGGCTCTGTGCGTCCCGCCACGGCTCACAGGGTGTAACGGGGGCGCGGACGGCGCGCGCACCACCCCGCCGGCCCGCCGGCGGGGTGGTGCCGGACGGCCTCAGACGGGGGCCAGGTGGCGGCGAACGGCCTGGTTGCGGCGCAACCGGTCGAGCACGTTGCGCTTGATCCGGTAGACGTCCCGGATGGACGAGAAGACGCGCGGGTAGCGGGCGTGGATCTGGCGCGGGGAGAGGTCGAGGCCGGCGGTGAGGTAGAGCAGCAGGCGCTCCGCCTCGTCCGTCACCTCGCGCGAGACCAGGTCCCACAGCTCGTCGTCGGCCAGCCGGGCGGCGGCCACGGCGCCGACGTCGGTGGTGGCCGTGAGGGTCTCCTCCGCCGGCCAGGCGGCGAGGGACTGCTGGGCCACCCGGCGCGCCCGCACCTCGTCGATCAGGACGGTGTGGACGCACATCTTGAGATACTTGAGCAGCGCGGCCGCCGAGGGGAACTCGGCGAAGCGCTGGGGGCCGACGGCGACCCAGAAGCGTTCGAACACCAGATTGACGCAGTCGTCGCGCTCCGAAACCGAGTCGGACGCCGGATGCTGCCGCACCCAGGAAGCGACCAGCCCCCGATAGAGCGTGAACAGTGACTCCCAGGCCGCCGCGTCGCGCTCGCAGATGGCGCGACGGAACAGCTCCCGGCTGAAGTCGTCGCGGTGAGTCTCCCCCCGCAGACGGCGCCGGTTCTCTTCCTCGCAGGCCCACACCAGCTCGCGCAGGCCGAGCCATCGTCCGCCTTCGGCCGAGCCGTGCGGAGCCGGTCCGTACTGCCACCCTTCCACCGCGGCCTCCTTGCGACAGCCTCAGTCTGCGCTTCCGGATGCCGCCCGGCCACGAAGAATCCACAGCTTTGACCCACGGAACTGTGACCCGCGTTGTCCCTGTTTTGGATCTGATCTGTCTCTCCTCTGTGGTATGCTGCCCACCGGGCGGCATGGGGTAAACGTCGGGCAAACGTCGACCATGGCGCAATGCGATTCGCCGAGCTTCGCTGCCCTGCTCCGGAGCTTCCGGCGCGCGGCCGGTCTGAGTCAGGAGGCCCTGGCCGAGCTGGCCGGAATCAGCGCGCGCGCGATCAGCGATCTGGAGCGTGGCCTCTACCAGGCCCCCCGCCGGGACACGGTCAGCCTCCTGATCGGCGCCCTCGGACTCTCCGCTGCGGACGCCGCGGCCCTCGAAGCGGCCGTTCCCCGGCGGCGCCGGGTTGCGCTCGAGCGCGACGCCGGGCGCCGCCGGGGTCCCGCCCCGGGTGGGGCCGGCCCCGTCCGCTGGCCCGGCCCGCCCCGGCTGCGCCTGGCCTACGCCGCCGACCGCCCGCCGCCGCCGGCGATGTTGCCCGTCGCCCTGACCTCCCTGATCGGGCGGGAGGAGGTGGCGGCCGAGATCGTCGCACTCCTGGAGGACCCCCGGCAGCGCCTGATCACGCTCAGCGGTCCCGCCGGCGTGGGCAAGACGCGCCTCACCCTGCACCTGGCCGCGGTCGCCGGCGGCGGCTTCGACGGCGTCGTCTTCGTCCCCCTGGAGACCGTGCTGCACCCCGACCACGTCCTGCCCGCCGTCGCCCTGGCGGCGGCCGTCGACGTCGCGCCCGGCGAGACCTGGGAGGGCGCGCTGGCCGACGCCTGGCAGTCCTGCCGCGTCCTGCTGATCCTGGACAACTTCGAGCAGGTGGTCGCCGCCTCAACCCAGGTGGCCTCCCTGCTCTCGGCCGCGCCCGGCGTCACCGCCCTGGTCTCCAGCCGCGCCGCCCTGCGCGTCCGCGGCGAGCGCCTGTTCCCCGTTCCGCCCCTGGCCGAGCCGGCCTCCGTCCGCCTGTTCCTGGAGCGGGCGCGGGCGACCGCGCCCGATCTCGCTCCGGCGCCGGAAGACGCCGCCACCATCTCGGACATCTGCCGGCGGCTGGACGGGCTGCCCCTGGCCATCGAGCTGGCGGCGGCCCGCACCCGCCTGCTCGCTCCGCAGGACGTCCTCGCCCGGCTCTCCCGCCCCCTGACCCTGCTCACCGGGGGCCCGCGCGACCTGCCGGAGCGCCATCAGGCCCTGGAGGCGGCGATCGCCTGGAGCTACGACCTGCTCACCGGGGACGAGCGGGCCCTGTTCCGCCGCCTGGCCGTGTTCGCCGGGGGCTGCACGGTCGAGGCCGCCGCCGCCGTCTGCCTCGCCGCCGGCGCCCTGGCGATCGAGCCCCTCGACGGCCTGCAGGCCCTGATCGACCACAGCCTCGTCCGGCGGGAGACCGCCGGCGATCCGCAGACCGTCCGGTCGTCGAGCGCTGGGGCCCGCCTGCGGCTCCTGGAGACCCTGCGCGAGTTCGCCCACGACCGGCTGATCGCCGCCGGCGAGCGGGCGGCGGCGGAGGGCGCCCACACCCGCTACTTCCTCGACCTCGCCGAGCGGGCGGAGCGGGAGTTGATCGGGCCGACGCTCGAGCTGTGGCTCGACCGCCTGGAGCGGGAGCACGACAACCTGCGCCGCGCCATGCGCTGGGCGATCGAGGCCGGCGAGTCGGAGGTGGCGCTGCGACTCGGGGCCGCGCTCAGCCGCTTCTGGTCCCTCCGTGGCCATTTCCGAGAGGGCTGGCGCTGGCTGGAATCCGCCCTGGCCCTGCCCGATTCCGGCGCCGCCCCGCCCCGGGTGCTGGCCCGCGCGCTGAACGCGGCCGGGATCCTGGCGTTGACCTGCAACGAGTACCGCCGCGCGGACGCGCTCTTCGATCAGGCCCTCGCCGCCGCCCGCACCGCGGACGACGTCCTGCTGCTCGCCGAGGCGCTGAACAGCGCCGGCGGCGCCGCCCGCGCCCGGGGGGACGCCGCCAGCGCCGTCTCCCTGTTCGAGGAGGCCCTGGCCCTGCCCGGCGTCGCCGGCTTCCCCCGCACCGTCGCCCACACCATGTTCAGTCTGGCCATGGTGGCGCGCGACCGGCTGGACTACGGGCGCGCCGAGCAGCTCCTGGGGCGCTGCCTCGAAGTGCGCCGCTCGCTCGACGACCGGCAGGGGACGGCGGTCACCCTCAACATCCTCGCCTCCGTCGCCTTCGCGCGCGGCGACCGCTCGCGGGCCCGCGACCTGCACGAGGAAGGACTGGCCATCCAGGAGGCCATCGGGCACCGGCGGGGCGTGGCCGTCTCCCTCAGCTTCATGTGCGCCGAGGCGGCCACCGCCGGCGACGTCGCCGGCGCGGCCGACCTCTGCCGGCGGGCCCTGCGCGCCTGCCGCGAAGTCGGCGAGCGCTGGAACACGGCCGAGTGCCTCACCTCGCTCGCCCGCGTCTCACGCCTCCAGGGGCGCTGGGACGAAGCGGTGCGCCTGCTCGGCGCCGCGTCCCACCTCCGCGCCGGCGGCCAGGCCCCGCGCGAGCACCGCGCCGCCGAGACGGCCCTGCTCGACGCCGCCCGGGAGCACCTGGACGCGGCCCGCTTCGCCGCCCGCTGGGCGGAGGGCGGGGCGCTCGGCTTCGAGGGGGCCGTCGACTTCGGGCTGGCCGTCGCCGGCGCCACCCGGCGCCGGCAGCGCCCGCCGGCGGCGCGCTCCCGGCTGCCGAAGACGGCGAAGGACGTCTCCTAGCGGCGCCCGCTGGCCGAGTACACTCACCCGATGCCTGAGCACGCCGGCCGCGGACTGGACGACACCTACGGGGTGGTCGCCGGGAGCCTGCTGGGGAGCCGCCAGGACCCCCCGAGCGGGCGGGGGCGCTACAACCACTTCCACGTCGTGGTCGATACCCTGCACGGGCTGTTCAACTGCGCCATCAACCTCGGCTCGGCGCGCGACCACGACGTGGTCTTCCACTTCCGGCGCGACCTCGACCTGCGCGCGTTTCCGCGCCTGCGCGCCCTCGTGCGCCGGCGCACGGGCTTCTACCCGCTGCAACCGGAAGCCGACTCGGGGGCCCTGGACATCCTGCGCCACCCCGAGCTGGTGCGTCCGCCCTTCCAGACGAATCGCGCCGAGAGCTGGCGCGACGCCTGGGAAGGGAGCGAGCGTCAGCCGCTCAACCGCCTGCTGGAGTCGGTGCGTCCCATGCTCGACCGCACGACGCGGGTCTACGTCCTGGGCGCGCTGGTCGAGGCGAATCCGGGGGGCCGCTTCGAGCTCCACGAGGTGCACGTCAACCAGGGCGATTCCCCCTTCCACGGGCAGTCCGTGACCAACGGGCCGTGGCAGGACGGCGGGCTGATCATGGAGTACGACGACCGCGAGGACGTCGCCGGGCACGGCGACCTGCACTGGCGCTGGACGCGCCGCTACGCCCTGCTGATCACCAAGTTCAGGGGGCAGAGCCTGGACCCGGGCGAGCACTGATCCGAAGGCCGAGGTCCGACTCCCCAAGCCGGCCGCTGGCAGGCGGAGCCTCGCCCCGGCGGCCGGCCTGGGGCCTGGGCCCCGCGCCTTACGACGTCGAGGGGACGTCGAGCGAGGAGAGCCCTTCGTGGTGGGACGACTCCTTGCTGCTGCTCTCCTGGGTCGTCCCGATGTAGGCCCCGGTGGCGCCGTCCTCGATGGTGAAGCTGAGGACGGTGCCGTCTTCCAGGTGCAGCTCGCCCAGGACGCGGTCCTGCGCCTCGAAGACGTCGCTGTCCGCGGTGCCGGCCGGCACCACGACCAGCACCCGCCCGCTGACCACCTTCAGCTCAACCGCCTCGTCGCCGGTGGCGGCGACGCGGACCCCCTCCTGGTGCGGATTCCCTTCCCCGGCGAATGCGTCCTGGACGTTCTGGCGCCTCATCGTTGCCCCCGTTTCGTCGCGGTCTGGTCGCCCTGGCCGGCACACTGGGGGCCCCCAACGCACCCCCGGTGGCTCAGCTAAAGCGGGAGAAGAGGTCCTGGAGCAGGTCCTGCCGGGACGCCTCATCGCCGGAGTGCTGTTCGGCCACCTGCTCCTCGAAGGTCGGCGCCTCGCGCTTCATGAACACGCCGAGGTAGAGCGGCTCCTGGGAGTTGGCGTGGTTCAGCGCCTGGATCATGTCCGTCGCGTCGTGGTCGCCGGGCAGGGGGGCAACGCTGTCCTTGTAGTACTTGAAGGTGTTCACCTTGTTGAAGGTCGGGCAGGGGCTGTAGACGTCGATGAACGAGAAGCCCTTGTGCTCGATCCCCTGCACGATCAGATCGGCGAGCTTCTGGGGCTCGGCGGAGAAGCCGCGGGCGACGAAGGTGGCCCCGGCGGACATGGCCAGCATGAGGGGGTTGAGGGCCTGCTCCGGGTTCCCCTGGGGGGTGGAGAGGGTGCTGAACCCGGCGCCGCTGGTGGGGGAGGTCTGGCCCTTGGTCAGGCCGTAGATGGCGTTGTCCATCACCACGTAGGTGATGTCCAGGTTGCGCCGCATGGCGTGGACGAAGTGCCCGGCGCCGATGGCGAAGGCGTCGCCGTCGCCGCCGAAGACGAGGGTCTTCAGCTCCGGCCGGGCGACCCGCACGCCGGTGGCGATGGGCATGGTGCGCCCGTGGATGCCGTGGAAGCCGTAGGTGGAGATAAAGTACGGGATCCGGGAGGAGCAGCCGATCCCGGAGACGGCGACCACCTCATGGGGGGCGAAGTTCTTCAGCCGCATCGCCCGGTAGACGGCGTTCAGCACGCCGAAGTCGCCGCAGCCGGGACACCAGGTGGGCTTCTCGTCGCTCTTGTACTCGTCGATCGTGTGCTCGCGGACGGGGGTGTCGACAGCCATCGTCTCTCTCTCCTACGCCTTGAAAACCGCGACGCTCACCGGCGCTCAACCGGAGCGATCAGGTCGTCCGGGGTCACCAGGTCCTCCAGACTGCCGAACACCGGGCTGAGCACGATCCGCCCGTCCGTGACCTCGCCCGAAGCGACCCGCCGGATGGCCTCGACCAGCTTGTTCACCAGCATCGGGCGCCCGCCGTAGACGTTGACCCGCACCGCGTCGCGCGGGTACTTGCCCATGACCAGGTTGGCGAACTGCCCCCGGTAGTTGACCTCCGGGATGACGATGTGGCGCTTGGTGCGCATGAACTCGCCCAGCTGCTGGTCGGGCAGGGGGAGCAGCATCTTGGGCGCCACCAGGCAGGCGGCGATCCCCTCGGTCTGCAGGATGTCGATCGCCTCGATGGCGACCCCGGCGGTCGAGCCCCAGGTGACGATCCCGATCGGGGCGTCGGGGTCGCCGTAGGTGGTCGCCTCCGGGGCGTCCGCCGCCGCCGAGTAGAACTTCTTGAACCGCTTGTCGGTCATCTGGGTGTGGCTGCGCGGGTCGGGGCGGTGGCGCCCCTTCTCGTTGTGCTCCAGCCCCATGGCCACGTACTGCCCGCCGGGCGTGCCCGGGATGGACATGGGGGAGACGCCGCTCTCGGTCAGCTCGTAGCGCAGGTACCCGGCGTCGCCTTCCTGGTAGGGAGCGGCTGCGCCGTTCGCGCCGTTCGTGCCGTTCGTCCCGCTAGCCGCCGTGCCGTTCGTCCCGTTCGTGGCGGCGTGGGCGGCGTGGGCGGTGTCCCCGGCGTCCCCCGCGTCCACTGCCGGCGGCTCCCAGGTCAGGCGCGACACCAGCTTGATGTCGCCGAGCGCCGGGCGCTCGATGCTCTCGGTGCGCACCGCGACCACCGTGTCGGTCATCAGGATCACCGGCGACTGGTACTTCTCGGCCAGGTTGAAGGCGTCCACGGCCAGGTAGAAGCAGTCCTCGACCGAGGTGGCCGAGAGGACGATCCGGGGCACCTCGCCGTGGGCGCCGTAGGCGCAGAGGTAGAGGTCGCCCTGCTCGTGCCGGGTGGGCATCCCGGTCGACGGGCCGGCCCGCTGGGCGTCGACGATGACGCAGGGGATCTCGGCCATCGTCGCCAGCCCGAGGGCCTCGACCATCAGGGAGAGCCCGGGGCCGGAGGTGGACGTCATCGAGCGCTTCCCGGCGTAGCCGGCGCCGATGATCATGTTGATCGCCGAGATCTCGTCTTCGGCCTGGATCACCGCCCCGCCCACCCGGGGCAACACGGCGGCGAGGAACTCCATGATGTCGCTCGCCGGCGTGATCGGGTAGCCGGAGAAGAAGGTGCAGCCGGCGGCGATGGCGCCCAGGGCGGTCGCCTGGTTGCCGGAGACGACCATGTTGGCGGCCGACGCCTGGCCCGGCCGCAGCACGAAGCGCTGGCGCACCTCGGCGTCGAAGTTCTCGTCGACGAACTTGATCCCGGCCTCGAGGGCCCGGTAGTTCGTCTGCACCACTGCGTCGCCCTTGCGCGCCCAGAGCTCGTTGATCAGCTTGTAGAGGTGGGTCGTCTCCAGCCCGAACAGGGCGGACATGCCGCCGAGGGCGACGACGTTCTTCACGATGGGCATCTTCAGCTCTTTGGCCGCGATCTGCTCCATCGGGAAGGCCAGCATCTCGTAGCGCTCGCCGTCCGTGTCCCGGGGGATGACCGCGCCCGGGTCGTAGATCAGCAGGCCCCCCGTGGCCAGCTCCTGGACGTTGACCTCGTACGCTTCCTGGTTGAAGCAGAGCAGCACGTCCGGCTCGTCGCCCCGGGTGTAGAGCGGGCGCGAGGAGAGCCGGATCTGGAAGAACGAGACGCCCCCTTTGATCTCGGACGGCGGCGCGAAGTCCGAGATCACCTGGAACCCGGCCCGGGTCGCCGCCTGGATCAGCAGCTCCCCGGGCTTCTTGATGCCCTCGCCCGCCTCACCGGAGACCCGGATCACCAGCGACCCCCGCTTGGCCGGGTTGACCTTGCCGCCGCCGGCGGGAGCGCCCTCCGTGACCTCCCGCTGACTCGTCTCCGTCGCTTCTCCTGCGACCTGCACCATCGTTGCTGTCCTTCCGCGGCCTGTCTGCCCGCTAGTCTCCGAACACCGGCCCGGCCACCCCCACCTGAGGCCGCCGGACATCCGATTTC
>DATLLM010000130.1:0-3519 GCA_035537855.1 Chloroflexota bacterium
CGCTTCCCCCTCTCCCGCCTCCCCGCCGCCTTCGCCACCGCGGCGGAGCGCCCGCCCGGGTTTGTCAAGGCCGTCGTGCTGTCCGGGGACGAATCCGCCGGGGGCTGACCGGCCCGGCGCGGACGGCCGCCGGCGCCGGCCGCCGCCGGCCCGGAATCAAGAAGAGGGCGGAAGCCTCCGCCCTCTCGGTAGGGAACCCGGGACCGGCGCCGCCCGGCCGGTCGCCTAGGCGGCCTGGTAGCAGGTGCGGTGGTAATGCACCATCTTGCGCCCGGGCATCGCCATCACCGGAAGGTGCTCGCGGATGACGATCGGCTTGCCGCAGGTGGCGCAGGTGTGCCCGGACGAGCGGTTGCCCGCCTCGCGATCGAAAACGGTGGACGAACGGGCGGTCTTGCCCAGACCGCCTTCATTCTTTCTGCTTGCCATGGTGACTCTCGAAGACTCCTGTCCGCTCCAAGTATACCACCGAAGGGCACGCCTCCCGGGGTGGGGTGTGGTACACTACCGGGTACGCGCGGTGCGATCGTCCGGCCCTCAGGGCGCCGCACGGTCGGTACGGGGAGTGGCGCAGCCTGGTAGCGCACCTGAATGGGGTTCAGGTGGTCGGAGGTTCAAATCCTCTCTCCCCGACCAGCGTCAGCCGAGCGGGACGGCCCGCTCCGGACCTCCGGAGCGGGCCGTTTCGCGTCCGCCGCCCCTGCGACCGGCCGCCCGGCGCGACGCCGGCCACGATCCTGGGGCGCCGCCGGGGCACGGTCGGAGGAGGGGAGCAGCGATGAAGGCGGTGGAGTTCCTCCAGCACTGTCAGCGCGTCGCCCACTGGGTCGACTGGACCAAGACGGTCGATCGGTTCATGCACGGCGATCCCGAGGCGACCGTGCGGGGCATCGCGACCACCTGGCTGGCCACGGACGACTGCCTGCGCGAGGCGGCGCGCCGCGATCTGAACTTCGTCATCGCCCACGAGGGCGCGTTCTACCCGCAGTACCTGGGCACGGAGAGCGGCGAGCGGCACCACGCGCAGAAGCGGCGCCTGCTCGACGAGCTGGGCCTGACGCTGCTGCGCTGCCACGACACCTGGGACCGCATGCCGGAGGTGGGCATCCCGGACGCCTGGACGGCCTTCCTGGGCTTTCCCGCCGAGCCGCGGCCGGTGGAGTCCTTCTACCGCATCTGCCTGGTCGGGGAGCGGACGGTTGAGGAGGTGGCGCGCGCCGTGCTCGAGCGGGTGCGGCCCCTGGGCCAGCAGACGGTGGGCGTCGTCGGCGACCGCCGCGCCCGCGTCCGGCGGCTGGCGGTCGGCACCGGCGCCATCACCCGCCTGCCGGCGATGCACGCCCTGGGGGCGGACATCGTCCTGGCCACCGACGACGGCATCAGCACGACGAGCGCCGGCCTCTGGTCGCTCGACCTCCCCGTTCCCATGCTGGTGGTCAACCACGCCACGGCCGAGCTGCCGGGCATGCAGGCGATGGTCGGGTACGTCCGCCGGCACTTCCCCGGGGTGCCGGTGACGTATCTCGACAGCGGGTTCCCCTATCCCGTGGTCGCCTGACGCCCGCTCGGCACCGGCTCGGGCGTCCGGCGTCGCCGGCCCGGTACCGCTCGCGCGTCTCCGGCGTCCGATCCCGGAGGTGTCCGCCCTGGTCGTCGCCCTGGTCGTCCCGCGCCACGCGCAGCCACCCGGGCGGGCCCCCGGCCACGAGGCCCACTGGCGGGAACCGCCGGACGCGCGTATGCTGACGTCCGGCATGTCGCGCACGCGCGTGCATGCACACCGGTGCATCGACAGGGAGCACAGATGAGCAGAGGGATGAGCACGCCCCGTTCCACGCCGGCGGGGAAGCCGGGCGCCAGCCGGCGGGCCCTGCTCGCCGGCGCCGCCGGCGCGTCGGGGGGCGCGCTGCTGGCGGCCTGCGCCGCCGGCACCCAGGGGGGCAGCGCCGGCGGGCAGGCCTCCGAGCGGCTGGGGCCCAACGGCTACGCCTTCAAGCAGCCGGTGGCGCTCACCTACTGGAAGTCGCTCGAGGGGCCCCGCCACGAGGCGCAGGTCAAGCTGACCAACGACTTCAACGCCGCGCGCTCGGACGTCGCGGTCACCCTGGAGCACGTGGGCAACTACGACCAGGCGGCCCAGAAGCTCACCGCCGTCCTGGCGGCCAACACGCCGCCCGACGTCATGCTGATGACGGTCGACTCGTACCTGCCCGGCTTCGCCCGGCTGGGGGCGCTGCAGCCCCTCGACGACTACGCCCGGACCGACAAGAGCGCCAAGATGGACACGTTCGTCCAGACGTTCGTCAAGAACGGCACCATCGACGGCAAGTTCTATCAGGTGCCGCTGGCGCGCTCGACGCCGATCCTCTACTTCAACAAGGACCACCTGCGCGCCGCCGGCCTGCCGGAGACGCCGCCCGATACCTGGGACCAGGTGCTGGACGCGTCGCAGAAGCTGACCCGCAGCAGCGCGCTGCAGCCGGACCCGGCCGACGGCTCCCGCTTCGCCTTCCCCGTCGCCGGCTACTGGTGGAGCTTCCAGTCCATCGCCTGGGCTTTCGGCGGCCAGCTCTCGGACGACAAGTTCACCCCGACCGTCACCCAGCCGGAGACCGTCCAGGCGCTCCAGTTCCTGGTCGACCTGGTGCAGCGCCACCGCGTCGCCCGCGGCTACAAGACGGTCGGCGCCACCGGCCAGCCCTTCTACCAGGGCCAGCTCTCCTTCTACGTCGAATCGACGGCCCAGCTGACGCAGGTGCAGCAGAGCACCCCAGCGCGGGTCGGGGCCGCCTTCATGCCCAAGCAGAAGGCGCGCGCCGTGCCCGGCGGGGGCTCGGGGCTGACCACCATCAAGAGCATCCCGGTGGAGAAGAAGGAGGCCAGCTGGGAGTTCATGAAGTTCGTCACCAGCACCCCCAACACCGTCTACTTCTCCCAGCAGACCGGCTACATGGTGGTGCGCACGGACGCCGAGAAGAACCCCGAGTTCCAGGCCTACCTGAAAGAGAACCCCAACGCCAAGGTCACCTTCGACCAGGCGCAGTACATCCGCACCGGCGACTCCATCTCCGGGGTGCCCGGCGCGGTGCAGGCCCTGGAGGACGCCATCCGGGCCGTCGCCCTCGACGGCCAGAACGTGAAGGCCCAGATGGAGGACCTCCAGCGCAAGCTCACCGCCCTCGCCCAGGACGCCAAGAAGTAGGCGCCGGCCCGCCCCTACGCCACCACCGGGGGCGCCGCCGGCGGCGGCCCCCGCGCACGCCCCGCGAACGCGGAATCAGACCTTCCGCATCTCCGGGTACGCTTCCCGGCATGAGCGACCACACGAGCCTCGGCCCGGAGATCCGGGCGTTCCGCGTCGACGTGCCTCAGGCAGATCTGGACGACCTGCAGCAGCGGCTGGCCCGGACGCGCTGGCCGCAGGCCGCGCCGGGGGCGGGCTGGAGCCGGGGCGTGCCCCGGGACTACCTGGAGGCGCTGGTCGCCTACTGGCGCGCGGGGTACGACTGGCGGGCCCAG
>DATLLM010000131.1:0-24895 GCA_035537855.1 Chloroflexota bacterium
GCGCCGCCCCCGCCGGTCGCGGGCGCAGAGGACGAGGCGCCGCCGCTGCGCGACCAGATCGCGGCCGTGGTGCGCAAGATCCGCTGGCTGCCGCCGTGGGGCCTGGAGCGCGAGCTGGACTGGCTGCGCAACATGGGCGACTGGATGATCTCCAAGAAGCGCTACTGGGGCCTGGCGCTGCCGATCTGGACCTGCGAATCCTGCGGCTGGTTCGACGTGCTCGGCGGCGAAGACGAGCTGCGCGACCGGGCGGTCGCCGGCTGGGACGAGTTCGCCGGGCACACGCCCCACCGGCCCTGGATCGACGCGGTCAAGCTGGCCTGCCCGCAGTGCGGGGCGCCCGCCGCACGCGTGCCGGATGTGGGCAACCCCTGGCTCGACGCCGGGATCGTGCCCTACTCCACCCTCGGCTACCGCGACGACCGCGCCGGCTGGGCGCAGTGGTTCCCGGCGGACTTCATCACCGAGAGCTTCCCCGGCCAGTTCCGCAACTGGTTCTACTCGCTGCTGACGATGAGCACGGTGCTCGAAGGGCGGGAGCCGTTCCGGGCCGTCCTGGGCTACGCCACGCTCCGCGACGAGCAGGGCCGCGAGATGCACAAGTCCTGGGGCAACAGCATCGAGTTCAACGAGGCGGCCGACCGCATCGGGGCGAGCGTGATGCGCTGGGTCTTCGCCGGGACGAATCCGGAGGCCAATCTGGGATTCGGCTACGGCGTGGCCGAGGAGGTCAAGCGCCGGCTGCTGACCCTGTGGAACGTCTACGCCTTCTTCTGCAACTACGCCCGCCTGGACGGCTTCGATCCCGCGGCGCAGCGCATCGACCCGGCGGCGCGGCCGGCCATCGACCGCTGGGTGCTGGGCGAGCTGAACGCCCTGGTGGCCGACGCCACCGCGGGCTACGACGCCTTCGACGCGATGACCGTCGGGCGGCGCTTCGAGGGGTTCGTCGACGACCTGTCCAACTGGTACCTGCGGCGGAGCCGGCCGCGGTTCTGGAAGAACGAGGCGGACACGGACAAAGCGGCCGCCTACCAGACGCTGTGGGAGGTGCTGACCACGCTGAGCGCCCTGCTCGCGCCGAGCATGCCCTTCCTGGCCGAGACGATGTACCAGAATCTGGTGCGCCGGGTGGACGCCGGCGCGCCCGTGTCCGTACACCACCGCGAGTGGCCTGCGGTGGACGCCGCGCGGGACGATCCGGAGCTACGGTCGGCGATGGGCCTGGCCCGCCAGATCGTCGGCCTGGGGCGGGCGGCGCGCAACCACAAGGCCCGCATCCGCGTGCGCCAGCCGCTGGCGGCGCTCCTGGTGCGTGTCCGCAATCCCCAGGAGCGGGCCCGTCTGGAGCGGCTGGCCGATCAGGTGGCGGACGAGCTCAACGTCAAGCGAGTGGAAGTGGTCGAGGACGCCTCGAGCCTGGTGGTCTACCGGATCAAGCCCCAATTCAAGCTGCTCGGGCCCCTCTTCGGCCCCCGCGTCAACGCCGTCGCCAAGGCCTTGCAGTCCGCCAACGCCGCTCACCTGGCGCGGCTGCACGCCGCCGGCGAGCCGGTCACGGTGGTGGTCGAGGGCCGGCAGATGGAGGTCCCGTCCGAGGACTTCGACGTGGAGGTCACGGACGCGCCGGGTTACGCCGTGGTCGAGGAGGGCGGCTACCTGGTGGCCCTGGACACCGGGGTGACCCCGGAGCTCGTCCAGGAGGGACTGGCCCGGGAGATCATCCACCGCCTGAACACGATGCGTAAGGAGGCGGGGTTCCGTCTGGACGACCGCATCGTCGCCTACTACGAAGCGGGCGAGGAGCTGCGGGTCGTCTTCGAGCGCTTCGGCGACGCCATCCGCCAGGAGACGCTCTCGCTCCGTCTGGAGCCGTCGCTTCCGCCGGAGTCGGACGGCTACGCCCAGGACCTGCGCCTGGACGGGCACGCCATCAGCCTGAGCGTCCAGCGCGTTGGGCGCTAACGGACGGGCGGGACGAACGCGACGCCGCCGGCGGCGTCCTGCACCTCGGCCGAGAGGACGAGGCCGCAGGTGGGGCAGCGCAGCAGGGAGACCTCGAGGGCGCCGGAGCGGCAGGTCTCGCGGTGCGCCTGGCGGTGGGCGTCGCCCCCGGCGACGCGCCGCAGGCAGTGCGGGCAGTAGTGCCCGTCGCCCCCGCGTTCCCCGATCCGCATTGCCGGCGCGATGACCATCATCCGAGCGTTCTCTCTACGAATCTACGCGCGGCGGGGCCGTTTTCTCCCCTCATTCCGTGCGCACGCCCTCGAATCGTAAAACGACGCAGTGGAGAGCGGGTTGTGACCCGGTCTCGGGGCTGTCTACCCGGCGTATACCGAACGGACACCGGCTCAGTCCCGGCCCCGGCCGCGCCCATCGCCGGAGCCGCCGCCGCTCCCGGAGCGGCCGTCGTTTGCGTCTCCCTGATCGCGGTCGCTGGCGCTCCCGCGGTTGCCGTTGCCGCTACCGGACGATTCCCTGTCGCGGCCCCCCGCGGCGGTCGCCGTGGGCGTCGGCGTTGCCGTCCGCCGGGGAGCGGCCGCCGGCGCCGGGGTCGAAGGCGGCGCGGACGCGGCGGTGGGGGCGGTGCGCCGCGGCGGCTCGGCCGTGGCCGCCGGCTGGCGCCCCCGCTGCTCGTCGCGGGAGCCGTCCTCACGCCGGTCGTCACCCCCGCGCTGATCGCCCCGCTGGTCATCCCGCTGGTCGGCGGTGCGGGCGTCCGCCTCGCGCCGCTCGCCGTCTCGCGCCGTCCCTTCGGAGGGCGCCGGGCTCCCCTGACCGCCGCCGCGGGAGGCGTCTGCGCTGCCACCGTTGTCGTCCCGGTCGTCCCGCCGGTCAGGCCTCACGGCGCGCTCCGGGTCGTTCGGCCCCGCCGGGGCGGCGGGGGCGGCCGTGGCGGCGGCGATGGGCTGGACCGCGCCCGCGGGACGGCCCACCGCGGGTGGCGTCTCCTGGCGGTCCCGGGGTTCGCCGTCGCGCCCGTCGCGCGCGTCGCGCCCGCTTCCGGAGCCGTTGCCGTTCCCTGCGCCGGCATCGTCGCGCCCATCGGCGTCACCGCCGTTGCGGTCGTCCTGGCCGTCCCGGCCGACCTGACGCCCTTCGCGCTCCCGGTCGTCGCGCCCCGGCGTCGCCTGGGCGGTTGGGCGCGCTTCCGGCGGACCGGGACGCTCGGACGGCCCCGTCGCGGGTAGCGGCACGACGACTGAGGGTCCGCGGCGGCCGGCACCAGGGTCGTCGTCTTGCTCGCCCCCTCGCTCGCCGTCACGTTCGTCGTCGGCGCCCCGGCCCGACCCCTGGCCCTGGTTCTGGCCCTGGTTCTGGCCCTGGTTCTGGCCTTGCCCCCGGCGGTCGTCGCCGTTCGTGGCCGTCACCGCGGCGACCGCCGTCGCCGCCTGGCTCGCCGCCGGATTCGAGGTGGGGGCGGCTGTTGGCTCACCGCGCCGCCGGTCACCGCTCGCTCCGGACGGGAGCGATCCTGATCCGCTGCTACCGGCGCCGCTGCTACCGCCGCCGCGCGGGGCGCGCGATTCGAGGGCCCGCTCGATCGCCTGCTGGGACGGCGGCGGAACCTGCTCGAGCACCCGGGCGACGGCGCTGTCCCGGCGAGTCCGCGCCTGCTCCACGATCACGGACAGGGCCTGCCGGCTGTCCTCGGGGGCCACGGCCGCGGCGGCCGCCGCCGACTGCACGTGCTGCTCGGCGGCGACGACGACCTCCGGGGGCACGGTCTGGCCGCGCCCCGCCAGGGTCTCGGCCTCCTCCAGCCGGCGGCCGGCCAGCTCGGTCTGCAGGCTCACCTGGGACTGCGGGTCGGCGCCGGCGCGCACCACCGCCGTGCGGGCGTCCTCGACCGCCAGCTTCACCGGATAGAGGGGCTGCCCGGGAAGGGCACTGGCCGAGGAGACGACGGCGCCGCCGCCGCCGAAGACCAGGATCAAGGCCGCCGCCGTGGCCGCGGCCAGCACGGCCGAGGGCAGCCGCAGCTGCGGCACGAGCCACGCCCAGCCCGAGGGCCTCTGCGCCACCGGGCGCGGGTCCCTGGCGGGGGGCAGACCGGCCGCCCGGCCGTTCAGGCCGGTAGTGCCATTCAGGTGGGCCGAGCCGTTGAGCGCGCCGTTCAGCCCCGGCGCCGTCCGGGCCGCGAGCTGCTCCCGGGCGGCCGCCATCACCCGGGCCCGGGCGCGCTCGCGGGCGCCGGCCGCCGGCGGCGGGGGGGCCACGGCGAGCAGGGCGGACGCGGTCGCGAGCAGCGGCTCGAGGGCGGCCGCCACCTCGGGGTCGCCGGTGGCGGCCAGGACGGCCTCCAGACTCTCTCCGGCGCGCAGCCGAACGATCGCCTCGTCGAGGGCGAGGGCCACCCGGCCGGGCACCTCCGGCTCCGGGGCGGCGCGGCCGCCGGTGGCGCTCATCGCGACGGACTCCGCGCCATGCGGCGTTGCAGGGATTGGATGCCGGCGTGTTGCAGCGCTTTGACCGCCCCTTCGGTGCGGCCCAGGATGACGGCCACCTCGGCGTTGGACAGACCGGCCGCGAACTTCAGGGAGATGACCTGTCGCTGGAGCTCCGTCAGCTCCTCGACCGCGTCCAGCAGGAGCTCGCGCGTCACTTTCTCCACCAGCCAGCCCTCGGGATCGGCCTGCCGTGCGCCGTCGGGGAGGGACTCGTCGAGTGGCTCGCTCGGCCGGCGGGCGCGCCGGCGCAGGGAGTCGACCAGCAGGTTGTGGGCGATGCGGAAGATCCAGGCCTGAAACGGCACGCCCGTCCAGCGGTAGCCGGGGAGGGATTCGAGCGCGCGCAGGAAGACCTGCGCGGCCACGTCCTCGGCCTCCGCGGGGGAGCCCAGCTTGAACGCCAGATAGCGGTAAACCCTCTCGAAATAGCGCTCATACAGCTGCCCGAACGCGTCGACGTCACCCGCCTGGGCGGCGCGAACCAGATCCTGATCACGCATCAGCGGCCGGTCCCGATTCTGCCTTGCCTCGCGGTCCGGCCCGGTGCGCGGTCGCGACTCCCAGCGTGACCTTCATTCCGGAATAACGTCAAGAAGTACGATTCGTTAGGAGCAGGAACATTGCCAGGACCGTTCGACGAGCTTATCGGAAACGCTCAGGCGGCCGGCCGGCTGCGGGCGGCGCTGCGCGCCGAGCGTGGCCGGCCGGTGCGCTGCCACGCTTACCTCCTCACCGGACCGGCCGGTGTGGGCAAGACCACCCTCGCCCGGGCGATGGCGGCCGCACTGGTGTGTACGGCCCCTGAGGCCGGCGAGGTTCCCTGCGGCGCCTGCCGGGCCTGCCGGCTGGCGACGAAAGGGGCCCACCCGGACGTCCGTTTGATCGAGCCGGAGCCGGGGAGTCGGGGGGTCAAGATCGACCAGGTGCGCCGCCTGGAGCACGACGCCAACCTGCGGCCGTACGAGGCCGACCGCAAGGCGATGGTGCTCACGGGCGCGGACTCGATGGTGATCGAGGCGGCCAACGCCCTGCTGAAGACCCTCGAAGAGCCGCCGGCGGACACGCTGCTGATCCTGACCGCGAACGACATCTCGCAGGTGTTGCCCACGATCGCCTCGCGCTGCCGGGAGGTGCCGCTGCGTCCCGTGCCGGCGGGCGAGATCGAGGCCGGCCTGGCGGCGCGGGCGGTGCCGCCGGAGACGGCGCGGCGGCTCGCCCGGCTCGCCGGCGGGCGTCCGGGCTGGGCGCTCGCCGCCGCGGACGATCCGGAGCGGATCGAGAGCCACGACCGGCAGGTGGAGCTGCTGGAGTCGCTCCTCGCCCGGCCCCACCGCGAGCGCCTCCCGGCGGCCGCGAAGTTCAGCGACCGGGGGGCGACGAAAGACGTGCTCGACGTCTGGATCGGCTGGTGGCGCGACGCCCTGCTCGTGCAGCAGGACCTCCCGGCGCTGGTGGTCAACGTCGACCGCGTGGAGGCCCTGCGCCGCCTCGGCGCGGCCCACCCCCCGGTAGCCGTCTGGCACGCCCTGCGACGGATTCAGGAGACGCGCCAGCAGATCGACGCCAACGCCAGCGTGCAGCTCGCCCTCGAAGCGCTCCTGCTGGACCTGCCGGACCCGGCGGCCGCCACTGCTTGATACACTTGTCTTGAAGCTAATGCCCATCTACGAGTACGAGTGCACCGCCTGCAAGACGCGCTTCGAACGCTCTCAGCGATTCTCCGACCCGCCGGTGACGGAGTGCCCTGAGTGTGGGGGCCAAGTGCGCCGCGTGCTCTTCCCCGTGGGGATCGTGTTCAAGGGGTCCGGGTGGTACATCACGGACAGTCGCTCCTCCACCTCGGCGACCACCACCAGCCCAACGCCCAACGGCGCCGCGGCGGGCGAGGGCGCGGCGGACAAGGGCGCGGCGGACAAGGGCGCGAAAGAGGGCGCGGCGAAGCCGGAGGGCGCCTCGACCCCTAAGAGCGACTCGTCCTCATCTTCGTCGTCGGCCGGCAACACGTCCAAGGGCTCCAAGAGCTCCAAGAGCTCCTGAGGCTCCGGCAGCAGGTGCGAGCGGTCGTCCAGCGCGTCTCGCAGGCGCACGTGCGCGTCGGCGAGCGCGAGGTGGGCCGGATCGGGAGCGGTCTGCTGGTGCTGGTCGCGGCGACTCACGGGGACGGCCCGGCGGACGCGGCCTGGCTGGTGGACAAGCTGGCCAACCTCCGCATCTTTGAGGACGACTCCGGAAAGATGAACCGGTCGTTGCTGGACTCCGGGGGCGCCGCCCTCGTCGTGTCCCAGTTCACGCTGTACGGGGACACCCGGCGGGGGCGCCGGCCCAGCTTCGTCGGGGCGGCGGCGCCGGAGCTGGCCGCGGGCCTGATCGAGCAGGTGGTCGCCGGCCTGGGCGCCAGCGGCATCCCCACCGCCACCGGCCGCTTCGGCGCGCACATGATGGTGGCGCTGGAGAACGACGGCCCGGTGACGCTCATCCTGGACAGCCCGGTCAGAGCGGCCGCGGGGGAGTAGGGACGAGTGGAGCGCCGCCCGGTAGAGCGCGTGCGGGGCACGCAGGACCTCTGGCCGGCCGAGGCCCGCCAGCTGCACGCCGTGCGCCGCCGGCTCGAGCGGGCCTTCGCCCACGCCGGGTACCGGCCGGTGGACGTCCCGGTGCTCGAGCCTGCGGAGCTGCACCTGCGCAAATC
Source organism: Chloroflexota bacterium (assembly GCA_035537855.1). GTDB lineage: Bacteria > Chloroflexota > UBA11872 > UBA12225 > UBA12225 > DATLLM01. The sequence continues at coordinate 7,141 of DATLLM010000131.1, forward strand.
CGGCCTGGAGATCATCTCCAAGCTCTACGCTTTCGACGACCTCGGCGGGCGCCGCCTCTGCCTGCGACCGGAGCTGACCGCCTCGGTGGTGCGCGCGTTCGTCGCCCAGCCCGCCGCCCGCCTCCCGGCGAAGGTCTACAGCAGCGGGCCGGTCTTCCGGTACGAGCGCCCCTCGAAAGGGCGTTACCGCCAGTTCACCCAGGCCGGCGTCGAGCTGATCGGCGCCTCCGGCCCGCTGGCGGACGCCGAAGCGATCGGCCTCGCCGCGGACGCCCTCACCGGGCTCGGGCTGCGGGACTTCCGGGTCGTCGTGGGGCACGTCGGCATCCTGAGCGAGCTGCTGAGCAAGCTCGGCCTCTCCGGACGTCTGCGGGCTCAGCTGATGGACAGCCTCGAGCCGGCCAGGCGGCACGGCCTGGCCGCCGTGCGGGCCGGCCTGCGCGAGCTCGACCCGGAGCTGTTCGAGCCCCAGCCGGCGACGGCGGCGGACGCGCCCGCGCCGCCGGAGGGGCCACCGGAGGGGCCACCGGAGGGGCCGCCGGAGGCCCGCGCCGGTCAGGTGCGCGTGGCCACCGCCGGGCTGCTGGGGCAGCTGGGCGCGGACAGTCTCGGCCGGCGCAGCGAGTCGGAGGTGGTCGAGCGCCTGCTGCGCAAGCTCGAGCCGGAGGCCTCCCGGCGGGCGGCCGATCGGGCCCTCGACTTCATCGCCGCCCTCGGCGCCGTGCGCGGCGCCCCGGACGAGGCGCTCGCCGCCGGGCGGCGCCTGCTCCGGGAGTACGGTCTGGAGGCCGCCCCCCTGGAAGGCCTGGAGGAGACGGTCGGGCTGCTCGACGGCTTCGGCGTCGACCTCGACCACCTGCAGATCGACCTCGGGCTCAGCCGGGGACTGCAGTACTACACCGGGATGGTCTTCGAGATCGACCACGGCGGCCTCGGGACGGAGAGTCAGCTCTGCGGCGGCGGACGCTACGACGACCTCTTCCGCGCCCTCGGCGGCCGCACACCCCTGGCGGCGCTGGGATTCGCCTTCGGCGTCGAGCGCGTGCGCCTGGCGCTGGTGGCCGAAGGCGTGAAGCTGGACGCGGCCCCCGTGGCGGACGTGCTGGTCGTGCCGGCGGGCGCCGCGCAGGCGGGCTACGCCGGCCGCGTGGCGAAGGCCATCCGGCAGGCCGGCAGGCGCGCCGATCTGGACGTCACCGGCCGGTCGCTGCGCGCCGCCCTGGCCTACGCCGACCGGGAGGGCTACCCGGCGGTGGCGGTGGTCGGGGCGGCCGAGGCGGAGGCCGGAACGGTGCGCCTGCGGGACATGGTCGCGGGGATCGAGCGCACCGCGCCGCTCGGCGCTGCCGGCGGGCTGTGGGCGGACGCGGCGGGGGAAGACGGGGCGTGAGCCGTAACGGCGCCGTGAGCGAGGTGCTGCGCTTCGGCGTGCCCCGCGGCGGGCGCATCGAGGGGCCGGCGAACGAGTTCCTCAGCTCCTGCGGTCTGCGCGTGCGCCGGGAGAGCGACCGGCAGCTGACGGCCACCGTCTCCGGGCTGGCGGGCGTGACGGTCATCCTGCAGCGGCAGCGAGACATCATGACCCAGGTGGCCGACGGCCGGGTGGACATCGGCATCTGCGGACTGGACACGGTCCACGAGCACGGGGTGGAGGGCAGCGATCTGGTCGTGCTCTACCCCGACCTGGGATTCTCCTACTCCCGGCTCTCGGTCGAGGTGCCGGACAGCTGGATCGACGTCTCGACCCTGGCCGATCTCTCGGACGTGGCCGCGGGGCTGCGCGAGGCCGGCCAGGAGCTGCGCGTCGCCACCAGCTTCCCCAACCTGGCGCGACGCTTTTTCTACGAGAAGGGGATCACCCACTTCGCGCTCGTGCCGACCGAAGGCGGCGTCGAGGCGGCGCCGAGCGTTGGCTTCGCGGATTGCGTCGTCGACCTCGTGTCGACGGGGGTCACCCTGCGCGAGAATCACCTGAAGGTGCTGCGCAACGGGGTCATCCTGGAGTCCGTCGCCTGCCTCGTCGGCAACCGGCGCTCGCTGAACGCCAGCGCCGAGAAGCGCGAGATCACCCGCCACATCCTGGAGCTGATCGAGGCCCGGCTGCGGGCCCAGGACTACTTCTCGGTGACCGCCAACCTGCGCGGCGAATCCGAGCTGGAGGTCGCCCGGGCCCTGCTGGCCGCGCCGGCGACCCGGGGGATGCGGGGGCCGACCGTCTCGCGCGTCTTCACCGGCGCCGAGCTGGACGGCGCCGCCGCGGAGCCCCACTGGTTCGCGGCCACGATCATCGTCGGCGCGCACACCCTCCAGCCGGCCATCGACCACCTCCGCGCCGTCGGCGGATCGGGCATGTCCGTCGTCCCGGTGCGCTACCTCTTCGACGCCCACTCCCACGCATTCGAGGGCGCGCTGCGGGTGCTGGGGCTGCACCGATGACGGACGCGGCCGCGCTCCTGCGCCGGGTGCCGCTCGAGGAGATGGCGACGGACGCCGGCGTCTCGGCGCGCACGGCTGCCGTGTTCGGGGAGCCGCTCTCGCCCGAGGCGTTCGTCGAGCGCGTGTGGCGTGAGGTGCGCGCCGGCGGCGACGCCGCCCTGCGGCGGATCTCGGCGAGTCTGGAGGGCACGGCGCCGGAGCGCTTCGAGACCACCCGGGAGGAGATCGCCGCCGCCTACGAGGCCGTCTCCCCCGGCTTCGTCGCCGACCTGCGCTTCGCCGCCGACCGCGTCGCCGCCTTCCACCGCCGGCAGCACCGGGGGAGCTGGCTGGACTTCGGCGAGGGCACGGGCCAGATGGTGCGTCCGCTCGAGCGGGTCGGCCTGTACGCCCCGGCCGGACGCGCCGCCTACCCTTCCACGGTGATCATGTCCGCCGTCGTCGCCCGCGTGGCCGGGGTGGACGAGGTGATTCTCTGCACCCCGCCCGGGCCGGACGGCCGGCAACGGCCGGAGATGCTGGTCGCGGCCGACGTGGCCGGCGTGCAGCGCGTCTTCAAGCTGGGCGGGGCCCAGGCGATCGTGGCCATGGCCTACGGCACGGAGAGCGTGCCCCGAGTCGACAAGGTGCTCGGCCCGGGCAACCTGTTCGTCGTCCTGGCCAAGCGCCGCGTCTACGGCGCCGTGGCCATCGATCAGCTTCCCGGGCCGACGGAGACGCTCGTCCTGGCCGACGATTCGGCGGACGCCGCCGAGGTCGCGGCCGATCTGCTGGCCCAGGCGGAGCACGATCCGCTGGCGACGCCCCTGCTGCTGACCACCTCGGACGCGCTTGCCCGGGAGGTGCAGACGGCGGTCGAGCGCCAGCTCGAGGACCTGCCGACCGCGGAGACGGCCCGCGCGTCCCTCGGCGCCAACGGCGGCGCGGTGGTGGTGGCGACGGTCGAGGACGGTCTGCGGCTGGCCAACGCCTACGCTCCGGAGCACCTCTGCCTGCTGCTGCGCGATCCCTGGACCGCGGTCGGGCGTGTGCGTCACGCCGGCGGCGTCTTCGTCGGCAGCGCCTCGCCGGAGGCGGCCGGAGACTACATCGCCGGGCCGAGCCACATCATGCCCACCGGAGGCACCGCCCGGTTCGCCTCGCCCCTCTCGGTCGACGACTTCGTGAAGATCGTGAGCGTGGTCGGACTCTCCCCGACCCGGCTGGCCGAGGTCGGCCCGGCGGCGGCCCGCCTGGCCCGGGCCGAGGGCTTCGAGGGCCACGCCCGCGCGGTGGACGTCCGGCTCGGGCGGGCGCCCGACGAGGGCCAGGGCTGAGCTTGGACGGCTGCGCCGGCGGCGCCGCGGTGCGCGCCGCGGGAGCTCCGGGGGAGGGCGACGCCGCGGTGCGAGCGGCGGCGCGCCGCGCGCACCCGGAACGCCCTGCCGCTGGGACGCGGGTCCGCCGGGGGAGGGCGACGCCGCGGTGCGAGCAGCGGCGCGCCCGCCGCCCGCGGAGCACCCTGCCGCTGGGACGCGGGTCCGCCGGGGGAGGGCATAGATGCTGATCCGTAACGCCCGGCTGTGGGACGCCACCGGGGCGGCGCCCCGGGCGAACTCCACCCTGCGCACGGAGGGCGAGCGCATCGCCTGGATCGGCCCGGCGGCGCTGGCGCCGCGGGCGGCGCCGGAGGAGCCGGAGGTGGACGCCGCGGGGCGCTGGCTGCTGCCCGGGCTGATCGACCTGCACGTGCACCTGACTTTCGACGTTGACGCGGGGGACATCCGCACCAGCTTCGCCGCCTGGCCGGTGGCCGAGCAGGCGTTGATGGGGGCGAAGCACGCCCGTCAGCTGCTCGAATCGGGCTTCACCTCGGCGCGCGATTGCGGCGCCATCGGCTGGGCCAACGTGGCCCTCAAACGCGCCATCGACGCCGGCTGGGTGCCCGGGCCGCGCCTGCAGACGGCCGGCGGACCGCTGACGGTGCTCGGCGGGCATTTCGATCCCGTCTTCCGGCCGGAGGTCACCGTCCCGGCCGGCGGCGTCGTCGACGGCCCGGACGGGGCCCGCCAGGCCGTTCGCCGGGAAGTCAAGCGCGGGGCTGACTGGATCAAGCTGCTGGTCACCGGCGGCGTGTTGACCGGGAACACGCCCCTGAGCCGTTCGCTCTGGGACGAGGCCGAGCTGCAGGCGGCCGTGGCCGCGGCCAGGCGCCTGGGGCGCAAGGTGGCGGCCCACTGCCACGGAGCGGAGGGGATCGTCGCCGCCGCCGAGGCGGGGGTGAGCACGATCGAGCACGGCACGATGGGGGACGAGGCGACCGCGGCCGCCATGGCCCGCAACGGAACGGTGCTCGTTCCCACCTTTACGGCGGCGGCCAGCGTCGTCCGTTGGGCACGCGCGGGCACGCTACCGGAAGCCGTCGCGAGGCAGGCGCTCTCGATCGAGCGGACGCACGGCGAGGCCTTTCGGGCGGCGCTCGACGCGGGCGTACGCGTCGCCTTCGGCACGGACACCGGCGTCCCCGGGACGTCATTCGCCGAGAACGCCGGCGAGCTGAGCTTCCTGGTGCAGAACGGGATGAGCCCTGAGGCCGCGCTCCTCGCCGCCACGCGGGACGCGGCCGCCGTGCTCGGTCAGGAAGACGCCGTGGGAAGGCTCGCCGAGGGGATGCTGGCCGATTGCCTGCTCCTGGCGGCCGATCCGCTGGAGGACGCCGGCGCCCTGGGGCGCGCCGCCGGCGTGCACCTGGTGGTCAAGGGCGGCGCGGTCGCCGCCGACCGCCGCCCCGAGCGCTGAGTCCGGACCGGCCGGCCGCTCAGTCCGCTTCCGAGCGATTCTCCTCGCGCTCGGGGGCGGGTGGCGTGGCGGTCTCCCACTCCGAGATCCGGCCCGATTGCACGAGCCAGCGCACGAAGCGAAGGCGCGGCGTCGGCTCGAATGGCTCCTCCCCGGCCGCTGGCGACGTCGCCGTGAGCACCCCCGCCTCGTGGGCGGACGCCCACGCCTGCCGCGCGGCGACCGCCTCGCGCTCGGCGCGGCGGTAGGCGACGAGCGCGCGATCGAACTCGATCGGGTCGTACCCCCCGGCGAGCGCCGCCCGCCGGAGGGAGTGCAGACGCTGGAGGGCGCGAGCCAGGCTGGACTCAGCGTCCACCAGCCGCCGCTCGGACTCGTCGGGGTTCATTCCGTCTCAACTCCGCTGGCGGGCCTTGCACGCTCCGTGCCACGGTTGGGAATCTCGGGCATCTGCGGCCGACGCGCGGCGCCCCGGACGTCAGGCGCCCTTGCGGTAGGGCGCGAGCAGGCTCTTCTCCAGCTTGGCCACCATGGTGTAGGCCGGGTCGAAGACGTTGCCGACGTCGTATCGCAGGCACTGCCCGACGAGGAGCGAGCCGGCCCGGTAGTCCAGGCCGTAGTCCTCGTCCAGCCACTTCAGCAGCTCGGTTGTGGCGTGCTGCACCGCCTGATCGAGCGGCCGGGCGTTGCCCACCGCCATGATGAACTGCTCGTCCTCGGCCCGGGGCCAGGTGATCGACTGCCCCTTGCGGTGGACCCAGGCGGTGAAGGTGACGTCCATGGAGATCTCCGTGCCCGTGCCGGTGATCTCGCCGTCGCCCTGGGTGGCGTGGCCGTCTCCGAGGTGGAACAGGGCGCCCTCGACGAAGACCGGGAAGTAGACGGTCACGCCCTGGCGGAAGCCGCGGTAGTCCATGTTGCCGCCGTGGGTGCCTGAGGTGGCGCAGGAGATGGCCTGGCCCCGCGGCGGGGCGACGCCGAAGCAGCCCATCATCGGATCGAGCGGGATGCTGAAGCGGCCGAGCGCCGTCTCCGGCTCGGCCAGCGTGGCCGTCCAGCTCTTGGTGTCCACCTCCCAGTGGCCACGGCCCCGCTCGCGCGGGAGCTCGGCGACGAATCCGGGGTCGACGATGTGCGGCGCCACCAGGGCGCTGGTGCGGCCCCACGGGCGATTGGGCACGATCCGGTCGAAGCGCACGGCGAGCACGTCCCCCGGCGCCGCCCCCTCAACGTAGAAGGGCCCCGTCTGGGGGTTGCCACCGGGCGTGGCCTGATTGCCTTCCTTGTCCAGGCCGCCGCTGTCCACGGTGTTCGTCTCCACCGTGTCGCCGGAGGCGATGCGCAGCACCGGCTCGTAGGTGCCGATGGCGGTGTAGTAGACGCTCGGCTGGAAGTGGTGTGTCGTCATGCTCTCTCAACCCTCACAACCCGACTCTTGCCGTTCGGCCCCGGCGCCGTCAACCTTCGAGCAGCAGCCGCTCCGGCTCCTCGATCAGCTCCTTGATCCGGACGAGGAAGCCGACCGCCTCGCGCCCGTCCACCACGCGGTGGTCGTAGGTCAGGGCGACGTACATCATGGGACGGATCACCACCTCGCCCTTGACGGCCACCGGGCGCTCCTCGATCTTGTGCATCCCCAGGATGGCCACCTGGGGCGGATTCAGGATGGGGGTGGACAGGAGGGAGCCGAACACGCCGCCGTTGGTGATGGTGAACGTCCCGCCGCGCAGCTCCTCCAGGGTCAGCTGGCGGTCGCGCGCCCGCTGCGCCAGGCGGGCGATCTCGGACTCGATCTCGGCGAAGGTCTTGCGATCGGCGTCCCGCACCACGGGCACCACCAGCCCCTCCTCGGTGCTGACGGCGACGCCGATGTCGTAGTAGCGCTTGAGCACCAGGAACTCGCCGTCCAGCTCGGCGTTGACCGACGGGAAGGCGCGCAGGGCGCCGATCGACGCCCGGGTGAAGAAGGACATGAAGCCGAGCGAGACGCCGTTGCGCTCTTTGAACGAGTCGCGGCGCCGGCGCCGCAGGTCCATCACCGCCGTGAGATCGATCTCGTTGAACGTGGTCAGCATCGCCGCCGTCTGCTGCGCCTCGACCAGTCGCCGGGCGATAGTCAGGCGCCGGCGGGAGAGGCGCACGCGCTCCTCGCCGCGCACGGCGGCGGCGGCCGGCGGCGCGGGTGCGGGCGGGGCCGCCGGGGCCGCGACCGGTGTGCCGTCCGCGCCCGCCGGCGGCGCCACCTGGCCGAGGGCGCCGAGCACGTCCTCCTTCATCACCCGCCCGCCGGGTCCGCTGCCGGCGACGCGGCCGCTCCGTCCAGCTCCCCCAGCACGTCGCCGACGCGCACCGTCTCGCCCTCGCCGTGGGCGATGCGGGTCAGCGTCCCCGGCGCATCGGCCGGCACCTCGACGTTGACTTTCTCCGTCTCCAGCTCGACCACGGCGTCGCCGGCGGCGACCGGCTCCCCTTCTCTCTTCAGCCAGCGGGCGACCGTGGCCTCGACGACCGACTCGCCCAGCTGCGGCACCCGGATCTCCACTGCCATCTTGCACCTCGAAATGTGACCCGGACGGCGCCGGGCCGGGGGTCCGAACGGCCTACTGGGCGCCACGCTCCTGTGCGACCGCGGTCGCCGCCCGGCCGTCGGTCGGGCCGCCGGTCGGGCCGTCCAGTCCGGCAAAGGCGGCGTCGACGATCGCCCCCTGGGCGGCGGCGTGGCGGCGGGGCGATCCTTCCGAAGGACTGGCCCGCTCTGGGCGCCCGATGTAGCGCAGGGCGAGCCCGCGGGGCGCCAGCAGTTCCCCCAGACGGGGGGCAGCGAACGTCCACGCGCCCATGTTCTGGGGCTCCTCCTGAAGCCAGGCCACGTCCTCCAGGCCCGGGTACGCGTCCAGCAGGGCGCGCACGTCGGCCTCGGGGAAGGGATACAGCTCCTCCAGGCGCGCGACGGCCAGCGTCCCCGTCCCGGCCCGGCGCGGATCGGAGGCCAGGTCGGTGTACACCTTGCCGCTGCACAGCACGAGGCGGCGCACGTCCCCGCGCCGGCCGCCGGTCGGGAAGAACGGGTCGTCGAGCACGGGCCGGAAGCCGGGGCCGGCGAGGTCGGAGACGGGCGACGCGGCCAGCGGTAGACGGAGCAGGCTCTTGGGAGTCAGCACCACCAGCGGGCGAGCGCCGCGCTGGAGCGCCGCCGCCTGGCGGCGCAGGAGGTGGAAGTACTGAGCCGCCGTCGTGCAGTTGGTGATCCGGATGTTCTCTTCGGCGGCGGATTCGAGGAACCGCTCCAGGCGAGCGCTCGAATGCTCCGGGCCCTGCCCCTCGTACGCGTGCGGCAGCAACAGGACGACCGAGGGGTCCTGGCCCCACTTGGCCCGGGCGGAGACGATGAACTGATCGACGATCACCTGGGCGGCGTTGATGAAGTCGCCGTACTGCGCCTCCCAGAGCACCAGGGCGTCCGGGGCCTGCACGCTGTATCCGTACTCGAAGCCGACGCAGGCGTTCTCGGAGAGGGGGCTGTCCCGCACCTCGAACGAGGCCCGGGCCGCGGCCAGGCGCTGCAAGGGGACGTACGGTACCCCCGTCTTGTAGTCCCGCAGCACGGCGTGGCGCTGGGCGAACGTGCCCCGCTGCGAGTCCTGCCCGGTCAGGCGCACCGGCGTGCCGGCGACCAGGATGGTGGCCAGCGCCAGCTGCTCGGCGTGGCCCCAATCGACGGTGCGCTCGCCTCCCTCCGGCGCCGGGCTGAACGTCTCGGCGCGGGGTCGCAGCACGAAGCGCTCCAGGCGCGGGTGGGGGGTGAAGCCTTCGGGAAGGGTGCTCAGCGCCGCGTTCAGGGCGCCGAGCGCATCGACGCTCACCGGCTGCCCCAGCGGCGAGGCCGCCGGCGCCCCGTTCCGGCCGGTGGCGGCCTCGCTCGCGCCGGTGGCGGACGCGGGCGCGGCCGGCGGCTCGTTCTCGGCCGCCTGCACCTCCGCGAGGGCGGCCTGCAGCTCGTCGGTAAAGCCGGCCAGGATGCGGGCGACCTCGTCCTCGGTCACCGCCCCGCGGCGCACCATCTCGGCGGCCCACAGCTCGCGCACGGTGGGGTGCCTGGCGACCTCGGCGTACATCACGGGCTGAGTCAGCGACGGGTCGTCGCCCTCGTTGTGGCCCCACCGCCGGTAGCCGATCAGGTCGATCAGGAAGTCCTTGTGGAACCGCTCGCGGTAGGCGTGGGCCAGCCGGGCGGCCGCGATGCACGCTTCGGGGTCGTCCGCGTTGACGTGGACGATGGGGATCTCGAAGCCCTTAGCCAGGTCAGAGGCGTAGAGAGTGGAGCGCCCGTCTCCTGGCTCGACGGTGAAGCCGAGCTGGTTGTTGACGATGACGTGCACCGTGCCCCCCGTGCGGTAGCCGGGCAGGCGCGAGAGGTTGAGCGTCTCGGCCACTACCCCCTGACCGGGGAAGGCGGCGTCGCCGTGAATCAGGAGCGCGAGCGAGCGCGTCTCGTCCTGCACGGGCGGTCCCGACCGGTCCCGCACCTCGTCCGCCGCCCGGGCCATCCCCTCGACCACCGGGTTGACGTACTCCAGGTGACTCGGATTCGGCGCCAGCGTGACGGCCAGATTCACGCGCTCCCCGTCCTGGATGGCCCGGCGGGCCCCCAGGTGATAGGTGACGTCGCCGCTGAACGCCTCGCCGCTGGTGTCGCTGCGGGGCTGGCTCTCCTTCGGCTGCGGCGAGCGGAAGTTGGCCAGGATCTCGCGGTGGGGCTTGCGCAGCACGTGGGCCAGCACGTTCAGCCGGCCGCGGTGGGCCATGCCGATCAGCAGGGCGCGCGTGCCGGCCTCGGCGGCGGCGCCGATGATCTCGTCCAGCATGGGGATCAGCATCCCCGTGCCCTCGACCGAGAAGCGCGTCCGGCCCGGGAACTGGCGTTGCAGGAAGCGCTCGAATGCCCCCACCTCGCTCAGCCGGTCGAGCAGCGCGCGCTCGTTGATGGGGTCCTGAGGCGGATGAAACCAGGCCCCTTCGGCCGCGTCGCGCAGCCAGACCCGCTCCTCCGCTTCCTGCACCTGGTCGTAGTCGTAGCCGGTGGTGCGGCAGTAGATGCGCCGCAGACGCTCGATGGCTTCGGCCGCGCTCGCGGCCCCGACCGCCACCTGCCCGCCGACGGCGCCCGCCGGCAGGCGGCGCAGCTCCTCGTCGGTCAGACCGTGGGTCGCGGGCAGCAGCTCGGGATCGCCCCGGGGCGGGCTGCCGAGCGGATCGAGCTGGGCGGCGAGGTGGCCGTACTCGCGAATCCCCGTGGCCAGGGCCCCAACGGCGGCCACCTTGGAGAGCACCTCGGCGCCGGCCGCCGGGGCCACGTCGAGCGCCGGCGGCGCGGCGACCGCGGGCGGCGCGCCGGGCGCCCAGGGGGGCGGATTGCGCTCGAAGAAGGCGCGCGCGGCCGCATCGACCGATGCCGGGTCGTCCTCGAAGCGCTCGTACAGCTCGAGGACGTAGCCGGCGTTCGGCCCGTAGAAGTCGTCCCAGTAGGCGCGCCCACCGGCCCCCGCTGCGCCTGCCGCTGGCTGACCGGCCATCGCTCCCGTTTCCTTCTCTGAAGTGATGGTACCCGGGTATACCATCCCCGGAGGCCGGCGGCACACCCGCGAGGTGGAAGGGGCCCGAGAGTGGATACGGTGCTGGAGGACTGGCTGGGGCAGGCCTTCGACCTCGCCGCCCGCCACGCCCTGCCCCTGGCCTTCTTCGGCGCGATGGCCGAGAACACGATCGTGCTCGGTCTGTTCACACCGGGCGGGCCGGTCGTCGCCCTGGCCGCGGCCGGCGCCCGCGCCGCCGGACTGCCCTTGCCGCTGGTGGTGGCCCTGGCCACCGCCGGGATGATCGGGGGCGCGCTCTTCGACTACGCGCTCGGCCGGGCCGGCGCCCACCAGCTGCTGCGTCACCCCCGGACGGGCCGGTTGGGCCCCCGCCTGGCCGGACAGCTCGACCAGGTCGAGCCGCTGCTGCAGCGCCACGGCTGGTGGGTGGTGCTGCTGGCGCACTCCTGGAGCTACGCCCGCACCTCGGTCGCGCTCGGCGCCGGCGCCAGCCGCCTGCCGCTGCGCCGCTTCCTGCTCTTCGAGACCCCGGCGGCGCTGCTGTGGAGCAGCCTGTGGAGCGTGATCGGCTACTTCCTGGCTGCGAACTACGAGCGATTCGAGCCGTTGCTGCAACGCGCCGGCTGGTTCGGGCTCGCCGTCGCCGTCCTCATCCTGCTCGGGAATCGCTACCTGCTGCCTCGCCTGCGCCGGGCCCGGTCCGGCTCGCCGCGCGAGGTCGCCTGACCGCGCGAGCGGCGCCGCTCGCGGGCTGAGGTCCGCCGCCGGCCGCCCGTATACTGACAGGCGACATGACCTCGACGCCGGCAACGCCGCCCCCGCCGATCGACCCGCAGCTGGATACGGGCCTCCCGGGTGACACGCCGGTGGCCCGCGCCGAGCGCGCCGCCGAAGAGGCGCAGTCCGCCCGCCGGGGCTGGCTGTGGATCTCCCTGGCGTTCGTCGCCGCCCTGCCCTGGTTGGGCGTGCGCTTCTTCACAGACTGGCACGCTCAGTCGGACATCCTGGTCGCCGCGCTCACCGGCCTGGCCATCCTCAGCGCCGCGTTCATGCTCTCCTGGGCGGCCGAGGTGTTCCAGCTCGACGTCTCGCAAGCGCTGGCCCTGGCCCTGCTCTCCTTGATCGCCGTGCTCCCGGAGTACGCCGTCGACGTGGTCTTCGCCTGGCGGGCGGCGTCCGACCCGACGCAAGCGCCGTACGCCGTCGCCAACATGACCGGGGCCAACCGGCTGCTGATCGGCATCGGCTGGACGTCTGTGGTGCTGCTCGCCTGGTGGCGCGCCCGCCGGGTGGCGAGCGGTAAGATGCGGGGCGCGCCCGATCCCCAGGTGGTCGGGGGGGCCGTGATCCTCGAGCGCGGGCAGGCCCTGGAGATCGGGGCCCTGGCGGTGGCGACCTGCTACTCGTTCATCATCCCGCTGAAGGGCGGCATCGGGCTGCCGGACTTTGTCCTCCTGGGCGCGCTCTTCGCCGTCTACGCCTGGGCGACGTCGCGCGTCCCGGCCGGGCACCCCGAGCTGGTTGGCCCGGCGGCGACCATCGGCTCGCTCAGCGTGACCGCCCGGCGAACGGCAACGGTGCTGATGTTCGTCTGGGCGGCGGGCGTGATCTTCTTCAGCGCCGAGCCGTTCGCGGAGAGCCTGGTGCACACCGGCACGGCGCTGGGCATCGACGAGTTCTTGCTCGTGCAGTGGCTCGCCCCGCTGGCCTCCGAAGCGCCGGAGTTCCTCGTCGCCCTGCTCTTCGTCTGGCGGGGAACGGCCTCAGCCGGCCTGCGCACCCTGGTGGCGTCCAAGGTCAACCAGTGGACGCTGTTGATCGGCACCCTCGGTCTGGCCTACAGCATCGCCCTGGGCGCGCCCGCCAATCTCCCCCTGGACGCGCGCCAGCAGGAGGAGCTGTTCCTGACCAGCGCCCAGTCGCTCTTCGCCATCATCCTGATCTCCAACTTCGACCTCAGCGTCCCCGAGGCGCTCCTCCTGGCGGGCACGTTCCTGCTCCAGCTCTTCTTCCCCGGAACCGAGGTGCGGGTCGTGATGGCCATCGGCTACGTCGTCCTGGGCGTAGGGATGCTGGCCTTCAGCTCCTCCCGCCGGTCGATGGTGATGCAGGTGCCGGCGATGATCCGGGAGGCCATCAGTCCGCCGGCGCCGGTCGCCGCCGGCGTCGAGGCGGCGTCGCACTCCTGACGGATCGGCCCCTCAGGGCGACGCAACAGCGCGCGGCGGCGAACGAGCGAGGCCGGCCGGGGGACGTCCCCCGGCCGGCCTCGCTCGTTCCGGCCCGGCGCCGCGCTGCCCTACGGCTCAGCCGACGGCGCCGGCGGGCGACGGGTAGCTCGACCCGGGGCTGTAGGTGCTGCCCGGACCGCTGTTGCCGGCCGGCGGCGTGTAGGTCGGGGTGCTCCAGATGTCGTCCTGCCGGCGCGACTGGAGCCACTCCCACCCGGCGTAGGCGACGCCCAGCAGGATGGCCGCCTTGACCAGGAACACGGTCAGCCCCCAGGTGGTGCGGGCGGCGTTGCCGATCATGCTGCCGGAGCTGGCGACGAAGTCACCGGCGGCGTCGGTGGCGGCGTCGTAGCGGGCGGCGGCCTTCCGCGCCGCCTCACGGCTGGCCCGGGCGGCGTCGCGGCGCGCTTTCTCCGCCGCCTGCACGCTCGACGAGACCTGATCCGACGTCCGCGCCAGCGCCAGGTTCGCCGAGCGGCGGGATTCCTTGATCACCGGCGTCAGGCGCTCGCGCGTCGCCTCGATCGCTTCCAGCAACCGCTCGCTCGCCTCGTCCGCGGATTGCGCGCCACGCTGGCGGGCCCGGCCGGCGAGCTGCGCCGTGGTGTCCAGGGCCCGATCGGCGCGCTTGCGGCCCTCCTTCACCTGGGTGCGCACCACCGGCTCCAGGCGCTCGGCGACGTCGTCGGCGACGTCCTGGAAGCGGTCGTACACGTCCTCGGCGACGTCCTGCACGCGATCGGCGAAGGTCTTCTTCCGGCCGAGCCCGAAGGGGCGTCCGATGTCACTCCAATTGGCCATGCTTGCCTACCTTCCTGCTGCCTGCATTCCTGCAGGATTCGTGCCTCCGCAACGCTCGAGAATGGTGCCATCTCTCCTGGGGTCGGGGCGACGGTGCCCAAAGCCGGGGCCGCCCCTTTGTGACCGCCGTCCGTTGCCCGGCCGCCTGCGGGCCGTTTAGGCTTGAGCCGGCAACGAGTGAGGCTGCGCGGCGCTCCTCCCGCCCCCCGGCGCCCTCCGGCGCCGGCCTCCCCGGCGGGTGTCGAAGGGTCGCGGGCCCGGATCGGAAGGACGCTTCGCGTGATCAGGCTACCGCATGGTCCGGCGGCCAGGGGACTGGCGATTCTCGCCCTCGTCCTGGCCGCCTGCTCGCCGCCGGCGCCGAACGCCACCGGCGGCGGCCGCACGCTCTTCGTCGCCAACGGCGAGGAGGCCACCCTCAGCCGGCTGGACAGCGCCACCGGAACGGTCACCGGTCCGCCGCTGCCCGCCGGCCGCGCCCCCTGGCAGATCGCCACCGGCCCCAACGGCAACCTGCTGGTGCTCTCCATCTCCCCGCGGCACAGCGCGGAGATGACGTACCTCTCCCGCCGGGGCGCCGGCTACGTGCCGCGCGCCGTCAACCTGGAGGCCCGGGCCCGGGAGGGGCAGATGGCGAGCGACGGGCGCTACGCCGTCATCGCCTACCACCTGCCCGGTCCGTCCGGTCCCGGCACCGGGCCCCGCTGCCGGATGGCGGTCGTCGACCTGGCGGAAGGCAGCCTGCTCGCCACCCACCGGGCCTGCGACGCTTTCGAGTCGGTCTTCACTCTGGCCGTCGAGCCCGGCCCCGAAGGCCCGCTCGCGTACCTCGGCATCTGGCGCTGGCCCCACGCGGCGGCGGACGGCGGCTGGTCGCCGGGGGGAGGGCGGTTGGTCGTCCTGGACGCCATCAGCGGGGCCGTCCGGGACGTCCTCCCCCTGGCCGGCGCGCCGAGCTCGGCCAGCATCGCCACCGAGCCCTACGGCGGCGCCCGGCGACTCTATCTGGTGGAGACCCAACCCGGGCCGGAGACCGAGTACGCGTCGCCCGAGCGGTGGAGCCTGCTCACGCTCGACCCGATCACCCTGGCCGTGCTGTCCTCCCGGACGCTGAACGAGCCGCCGCTGTGGCTGACCGTGGCGCCGGACGGCAAGGACGCCTACTACGCCATCGGGGGCAGCAACCTGCTGATGCACGTCGCCCTCACCACCGGCGCGGTCCGCCAGCTGGCGTCGCTGCCGGGGATGGGTCTCGGCATCGCGGTCACCCACGACCGGTTGTTCGTCCCTAACCCCACCAGCAACGAGGTCTGGGTGGTCGACCGGCGCAGCGGCCGGCGCCTGCGCCCCTTCGCCGCCGGGCGCCACCCCATCGGGCTGGCCCTGGGCGGCTGAGTCCGCCGCCGGCGCGGGGGCGCGCTATGCCACCAGGTCGAAGCGCCAGTGCGACAGCGCCGTACGACCGAGCAGGGCGGCCCGGTCGGCGTAGCCGCTGAGGGGGATGTGGACCTGGGCGAAGCGCAGGGCGTTGAGGTAGCCCTCGCGGAAGCTGACCGGCGGGAAGTCCGAGCCCCACATCATCCGGCGCGGGCCGAACGCGTCGAGCGCCAGCTCGACGAAACGGAGGGTGTCCAGGTAGGGCGACCAGGCCGAGGCGGTGAAGCCGTAGAAGCCGCTGACCTTGAGGGCGGTGTTGGGGAAGCGGGCGAGGGCGAGGGCCCGGCGGTACGCCTCGTACGGCGCCGGCTCTTTCGGGTCCGGGTGGCCGAGGTGCTCGACGTGCAGCCGGGCGCGCTGGGTGCGCTCGAAGAGGCGCTCCGTCTCGGCCGACGCCAGGTGCCGCAGGGAGCCGGCGACGGTGATGTTCAGGCCCAGCTCGTCCGCCCGGCGCCAGAGGGCGGCGGCCCCGGGAGCGCCCCCGGCCAGGTGCTCGAGGTACAGGCGGGTGCCCTGCACCGCCGGCGATTGCTCGACCCAGGCGGAGAGGACGTCGGCGGCGTCCTCGCGGGCGGCGTCGACCAGGCAGGCCACGGCGAAGCGACCGGGGTAGCGCTGGGCGCACTCGATCAGATAGCGGTTGTCGAACATCCCGGCGTGCTGCACCAGCACGGCGTGGTCGACCCGGTGGCGGAACATCTGATCGACGAGCGACTCGACGGGCTCGTACTTGGTCAGTCCGGCGTGGACGTGGGTGTCCACCACCCGGCCGGCGGCCGTGCCCGAATCGTCGCTCACCCCTGCGCTCCTCTCCCACCTTGAGGTGGCCGGCGCGCGACGCGCGTCAGCCGCGGGGGGAGTATACGCCGGGAGCGTCGTGCTCCGAGCCCAGCACGCGAGCGACCGTGTCCAGGAAGACCTCGAGGTCGAAGGGCTTGATCGCGATCGCCGCCACGCCCAGCCGCGCCGGGTCGTCCGCGAGGGCGTCCTTGTGCCCGGTGCAGCCGATCACCGGCAGCGGGCCGTGCGCGCCGAGCGCGCGCAAGCGGTCGAGGTGCGGCCAGGGCTGACCGGGGAGGAAGCGGGGGGCCAGGTAGTCCGCCACCGCCAGGTCGTACGTGCCGCTGACCCCTTCGGGCGAGGTCACCAGGTCCGGCACGTAGCCGGCGTCCTCGAGAATCCCGACCAGCAGGGCGCCGAGGTCGGCGTCGTCCTCCAGGACCAGGATGCGTTGCGCGCCGCCGGCCGGCTGCCCCGAGGGCCCCATAGCGGCACCATTATGGCCCAATCCGGTCGGCGGCCTCCAACCGGTGGCGGATGCTGGGATGGGTGTACACCAGCCACTCGTACCAGGCCGGCGGGTCGACCTCGGCCAGATTGGTGTCCGCCAGCCGGCGGAGGGCGCCCTTCCACGATTCGGGGTCGCCGGTGATGCGCACCGCGAAGGCGTCGGCGGCGGCCTCCCGCCGCCGGGAGAAGCCGGCCGTCACCGGCATCGCCACCAGGAAGAGGGCGCTACCGATCAGCAGCAGCAGGGGCAGGGCCGCCGCGTCGCTCAGGCCGCTCATGCCCAGCAGCGGGGCGATGCTTCGCCCCAGCCGGTCGCAGAGCCAGAGCGCGATCAAGGTCAGGGTGCTGTCCAGGGCGATCGCCCGCCAGAGGTCGCGAGCCACCTGGTGGCCGAGCTCGTGGGCCATCACGGCCACCACCTCGGGCGGACCGAACGCGGCGAGCAGGGTGTCGCCCAGCACGATCCTCCGGGTGTTGCCCAGGCCCATCACCGCGGCGTTCGCCGCGCGCGTGCGCCGGCTCAGGTCGATGACGTAGACCCCGCGGATGGCCGTCCCCGCCGCCCCGGCCAGGCGCTCCAGGCGCTCGCGCAGGTCGCCCGCGGGCAGCGGACGCAGCTTGAAGAAGAGGGGCACCAGCAGCACCGGGGCCAGGTTGGTGAGCACCACCCCGAAGAGGGCCAGCAGCAGCCCGGCCCACAGCCACCACCACGCCGGCGTCAGGCGCAGCAGGGCGGCGACGGGCAGGGCGATCAGCACCAGCTGCGCCACGCCGAGCAGGAGCCCTTTGACGGCGTCCGAGGCCCAGCCCCCCGCGCTCTGGGTGGACAGGCCGAAGCGGTGCGGCAGCACGAAGCCGCCGTAGTAGCCGAACGGGAGCATCAGGATCATCCCGGCGCCGCCGAGAGTGACCACGTACGTCGCCACCAGCAGCAGGTCACCTGTCCAGCCCGGCGCGGGGGTCACGGTCTGGAGCCGGGCCTCGAGCGCGGCCCGCCAGGCCACCGCCAGGCCGGAGCCGAGCAGCACGATCAGGGCGCCCGCGGCGGCCAGCAGCTCGAACAGTTGCAGTCGCCGGCGCAGGCGGGCGTACTCGGCGGCGCGCCGGCGGCGCGCCGGATCGGCGATCGGCTCCTCGCGCGAGGGCGAGGGCGAGGGCGACTCCGTGGCGGGCGCTTCGGGGGTGGCC
>DATLLM010000132.1:0-13183 GCA_035537855.1 Chloroflexota bacterium
ACCGATCACGCACTCGAGCGCCGTGAGCCGGCGGCGCTGGCTGGCCCTCGGCGCCACCGCCGGGGGGGCGCTGGCCGCCGCCTGCGGGGCCGGCGGTGAACCTGCTCTACTGGTCGCAGCGGGCGCCGGGCGACCGGCTGGGCAACGGGGTCAAGGCCGGGCTGGACGATTACGGCGCCCGGAACCCCGGCCGGGTGACGATCGAGGTAGGCGAGAACGGGGCGGCGCTGGCGATGGAGAAGCTCAAAGCGGCCCTGGCCGCCGCCGTCGCCCCCGATCTCTACGGCGGCCTGTTCCAGGCGCAGGCGGCCGAGCTGCTCCTGATCGGCGGCGTGGTCGACCTCAACACCCAGCTCCGCGCCGACCGCGAGTGGGCGAAGGCGCGGGGCGAGCTGTCGCCCGCGGTCGTCGAGGGCAGCAGCTGGAAGGGCAAGCTGCCGTTCCTGCCGATGATGCTGGCGACGCAGCTGCGGGGCTTCAACAAGCAGCTCCTGGCCCGGGCGGGGGTGGCCCCGCCTCCCTGGGGCTACACCTGGAACGACTTCCTGGAGATCGGGCGCCGGACGGCCAGTCCGCCGGACGTGGTGCTCTTCCACTTCCAGTACGACTGGAGCGAGCTGGGGCGCTGGCTGTACAGCAACGGTCACCGCGTGCTGACCGCCGACCGGACGAAGGCCCGGTACGACGCGCCGGCGGCGGTCGAGACGCTCCAGTTCCTGCACGAGCAGGTGACCCGCAGCGGGCTGGCCCGCGGGGGACCGCTGAATACCCAGCACTTCGACACGGGGGCGTCCGTCTCGGAGAGCGTCAACGAGGCGGCGGCGATGCAGCCCCCGCGGTACCCGAACGTCGATCCCGGCGACGGCAGCGGCATCTACGCCACCCACTACGCCTTCGGCCCGAGCCACCCGACCAAGCAGCTGATCCAGTCCGGGAACGCGTACGGGCTGGTGGTGGTCAAGACGGCGGACGCGAAGAAGACGGCCGCCGCGGCCCAGGTGGCGGCCTGGTCGGCCCGGGCAGAGGTGCAGACGAAGATCGCCGACGCCTCCGGCCATCCGCCGCCGAACACGATCGCCGCGCGGGACGAGCAGATCCCGCGGCGGATCAGGGAGAATCCCATCCTCAAGGCGGTCAACGACGTGTCCCGGTCGCTGTACCTGACGCCCAACTCGCCGAGCTGGACACAAGGGATGGAAGTCCTGACGGCCAACCTCCAGCGGGTGCTGAAGGGGGACCTGCTGCCGAAGGAGGCCCTGGCGGACGCCCAGCCCAAGATCCAGGCCCTCCTGGACGAGGACCTGCGCCGGGGATAGCCAGAGGGCGGGGTGAGCGGACGCGGGGGCGGCGTTGTAGAACTCGGCGAGCACGGCGCGCAGGTGCCGCTCGTTGAGCACGATCAAGTGGTCGCGACACTCCCGCCGGAGGGTACCCACGAACTGCTCGACCACGGCGCTGGCCCGTGGGGCGCGCACCGGCGTCAGCAGCTGCTCGATCCCCGGCGCCGCGCGCCGGCTGCCGGCGGCGCCGCCGAACACGGAGTCCCGGCCCCGGAGCAGGAAGCGCGGCCGGCGCCCCCACGCGGTGGCCTCGACCACCTGGCGCCAGACCCAGGCGGCGGTGGGGTGCGCCGTGCCGCTCAGGTGCACGAGTTCGCGCCGTCCGTGCGCGATGATCGCGAACACGTGGATCGCGGTGGCGACGCAGAGCCGCCGCAAGGAGCACGACCAGGACGAGCGGGTACTCGAGCGTGACCCGGGGATGATGCCGGCAGGTCCCGCTGCTGACGCGGTCCTCGGCCGGACTTCCGCACCCCCACAGGCGGTGCAGGCGGCGGTCGCTCGGTCCCCCGCCGCGGCGTTGTTCGTCCGGCGCGCCCAGGCGGTCGCGCCGGACTTCGCGCTGGACGACGCCGCGGCGCCGGCCGTGGCGGAGATCTGCCGCCGGCTCGACGGTCTGCCGCTGGCCCTCGAGCTGGCCGCGGCCCGAATCCCGGCCCACGCGCCGCAGGACCTGCTGGTCTGCCTGGAGCCGCGCCTCGCCCTCCTGACCGGCGGCCCCCGCGACCTGCCGCCGCGGCAGCAGACGATGCGGGCCACGATCGACTGGAGCTACCACCTGCTCGCGCCGGAGGAGCAGGTCCTGTTCGTCCGCCTGGCCGTGTTCGCCGGCGGCTGAACGCTCGGCGCGGCCGAGGACGCGTGCGGCGCGGCGTTGCCCGGCGGCCGCGCCCCGGACGTGCCGGCGGGGCTCGAGGCGCTGGTGGCCCAGAGTCTCGTGCGGTGCGTGCGCGACGAACGCGGCGGCGTGCGCTTCGCCATGCTCGAGACCGTCCGCGAGTACGCGCACGAGCGGCTGACGGGCAGCGGCGAGCTGGAGGCCGTGCGGGGACGCCACGCGGCCCACTTCGAGGCGCTCGTCCGTCGGGCGCTGGCGGGCCTGCCCGGTCCGGAGCACGCCGACTGGCTGGACCGTCTCGACCGCGAGCAGGACAACCTCCGCGCCGTGCTCGAGCGCCCGCTCGAGCGGGACGACGCCGCGTCGTGACAGGGCAGACGGTATCCCTACACCCCGGTGCGCCCGGTCCCTGCACGTGCCGGGGGCACGGCTGCGCCGGGTGGCTTGACTCGCCTACCGCGGCACCCGCACATCCCCCGAGGCTGTCCCCGCCTTGCTGCGGCCGGCACCCTCAGCTCGCCCTCAGCAACAGATAGCGTTGCGAATTCCTCGCGCGGGGGCTGACCCGGGGCCCGAGGCCCGAGGCCCGAGGCGCGGCCCGGGTCAGGTGCAGCGGTGCTCCCGGAGTGCGTTCGGGCGGCATCAGGGGCCAGCCCTCCTAGCCGGTGGTCCCGTCCTTGCGCTTGTGGAGGATGAGCACGTTCCCGTCCGGGGCGCGGATGGCCGCCTGGAAGCACACCGCGCCCTCGTCGGGCTCGGCGAGGATTGGCACGCCCTTGGCGCGGAGCTCCTCCACCGCGGCCGCGACGTCGTCCACCGCCAGCGCCAGGGCCACCTGCCCCGGGGTCGCCCCGTCGCTCCGATCCAGGGCGATGGCCACCGGCGGACTCTGGACCTCCTTCCAGTCCGCGGAGTCGTCCCACAGCGGGAAGTCCATGCCCAGGGTGTCCCGGTAGAACCGCAGGGCGCGGTCCATGTCCGCGACCCGGATCTCCACGAAGTCGATGGCGTGCACCTTCATCACCCGTGCTCCTTGCGCCGCAGTGTGGAGGGGGAGGGTACACCTCCATAGAACCTTTGTACCAGTCCGAGTCGTCAGCGCCCGCGCGTAGCGGGCCAGTGCCGCCAGAGCGGCGCCCAACGAGCATGTCGGCGTCCCCAGGCGCACGCCGTCGCCGAGCGGATGGTGCGCACCCGCCGGAACGAGGGCCTGGCCCGCGTGCTCGTCCGCAATGAGCGGCGCCTGCAGGCCGTGCTCCAGGAGTGCGAGTCGGACGCCGGGCCTGGCCGCCAGCGCCTGAGCGGTTCCCGCCCCGTCAGGCTTGCGGAACCGATCCCGGGTCCCTATAGTGCGCCTCGGAACCGGTTTCGAGGCGGCGGGAGGGGCGCCACCAGCCCCGCCCGGGTCTCGGTGGGCCAGGGAGGGACGAGCGATGCGCCGACGCGGTGCGCTGCGACAGCAGGTGTTCTGGTTTGCCACGGCCGCCGGGGCGGCGGCCGTGGGGTGTGCGGCGCCCCGGGGGGGCGCCGAGACGTCCAGTCCCCTTGCGGCGCCGGTGACGGTCCGCCTCCCGAACAGCGATCCCACGCCGACCAACGACCAGTACTTCGCGCGGATCGCCGCGCGCGTGGGGGAGACCTACAACGGCCAGATTCGGCTCGTCAACGAGCCGTGGCTGGGCAGCTGGACGGAGCGCTACGAGAAGTGGATGGCCCAGGCGATCGCCGGCGACGCGCCGGACGTCATGTGGCTGTGCTGCGAGCTGCTGCGGCCGTACTTCAGCTCCGGCAACGCGCAGGCGCTCGACCAGTACGTCAAACGCGACTGGAAGAAGGGAGAGGCGGACGACTTCTACAAGGGCATGTGGGAGGGGATGCAGCTCGACAAGAAGCAGTACGCCATCCCCGTCTACGCCAACACCCCCACGATCTTCGTCAACCTGAGCCACGCCAAGGAGGCGGGCCTGCCGGCGCCGCCCGAGGACTGGGGCCCGGCGAGGTTCCTCGAGTACGCCACGAAGCTCAACCGGCGCGAGGCCGACCGCTGGGGCTTCATGATGAGCAACTACAACCAGCCCAACCGCCACGTGCTCTTCGTCTGGGCCTGGGGCGGCGAGGTGCACGACCCCAAGGACGGCCCGGTGGTCACCCGGCTCACGTACGACGCCCCCAAGACGATCGAGGCGCTGCAGTTCGTCCACGACCTGATCTGGAAGCACCGCGTCGCGCCGCCGGACGACGCGGCCCGCGGCGGCCTCGGCGCGCAGCCGGCGTTCGAGCAGGGCAAGGCGGCGCTCTACCTCGACGGCGCGCACGTGACCGGCAGCTTCCTGCGCCGCCAGCAGCAGGACGGCTCCTTCGACTGGGACATCGCGATGCCGGTGGTCGGGCCGATGGGCGGCAAGGGGGCCCGGATCGGGAACGACGGCTACATGCTCTGGAAGGGCGGCCGGCAGCCCGACCAGGCCTGGGCGGTGGTGAAGGAGCTGTACAGCGCCGAGCTGCAACAGGCGCGCGCCGAGCTCACCGCCTCGCGGCCGGCCGTCAAGTCCGCCCAGGTGCACTGGGAGAAGCAGTTCCCGGGCAAGAACCTGAAGGCGATGCGCCTCCTCGGCGAGACGGCGCGGCCGGACCCGAACGCGTACTGGAAGGACAGCGCCACGGTCAACGCGATCATCGTCAAGCACCTGCAAGCGGCGTTCGAGCGCAACGAGGTCACCGTGGCCGACGCGTGCGCCAAGGCGATGGCGGAGATCCGCGGCTACTACGCGGCGGCGAAGTAGGCGCGGGTCGCGAGGACGCGCCGATGGGTGCCGGACGGCGGTGCCGTCTCCGGTCGTGTGCCGGGAGCCCCGGCTGGCGCTTCCGCCACCACGCCGCGCCGGACGGCGGTGCGCCCTTCGGCCCGGTGATCAACCCCGTGGTGCGCGGCGAGCGGCCGGTGGGCAGCACGGTGGAGGAGCCGGACCGGCAGACGCCGCCGACGCTCGTCGTCGGCGCCGGTCCCCGTGGGAGGCGACCAGGATCCCGCGCTCCGGCAGCCGGCGGCGCCGCTCCCCCGCGATCGCGAGACCGACCTCGGGTGGGCAGGCCGCCGCCGAGCGCCGCTTCGTCGGGCTGCACTACCAAACGTGGTGAGGAGCGAGTGAGATGACCGACGCCGTCCCCGCCGAGCGCCCCATGCGGGTGCTCTGCTGGTCCGAGCGCACCGAGCCGGAGCGGGTCTACCCCGACGGCATCAACGGCGCCATCGCCGACGGCCTGCGCGAGCGCGGTGGCTTCGAGGTGCGCGTCGCCGATCTGCAGGACGCCGGGCAGGGCTTCGGCGACCTCGACTGGGCCGACGTGCTGATCTACTTCAGCCACCTCAAGCACCGCGACCTGACGGAGGAGAGCGTGGAGCGCATCGTGCGCGAGGTGCACGAGCGGGGGCTGGGCTACGTCCCCCTGCACTCCTCCCTGAGCGCGCCGCCCTTCCAGAAGGTGCTCGGCCACAGCGGCGGCTCCGCCGGCTGGCGCGAGGACGGGCAGCCGAGCGTGGTCAACGTGGTGCAGCCGGACCACCCCATCGCGGAGGGGATCGACCGCGGCTTCGTCATCCCCCAGGAGGAGATGTACGCCGAGCCGTTCCGCATCGTTCCGCCGCACGAGCTGGTGTTTATCAGCTCCTTCGCCCAGGGGGAGGTGCTGCGCTCCGGCTGCTGCTGGCACGCGGGCAAGGGGCGGGTCTTCTACTTCCAGCCCGGGCATGAGGCGTACCCGGTCTACTACCAGCGGGAGGTCAAGCTCGTGCTGGCCAACGCGGCCCGCTGGGCGGCGGGGCGCACATCCTGGAGGCGGGTCAAGTGACGGACCGGTCGCTCCCCCTCCAGGCGCTGCTCGCTCACCTGCGGTGGCTCGGCCGCGACGGGGATGCGCCGGACCGGGCGCCGCGCCGCGGCGGGATGGGCGAGTATGCGCGGGTCAAGGACGCCGCCCTGCGCGACGCGTACCACCGCGCCGCCGAGGAGCTGGCGGGCGTCGTGCAGCAGGGCGGGCGGGGCGATTCGGACTGGCCGGACGCGGCGCTGCTCGGCCTCGCCGCCGCGCTGCGCGCGCGCTGCCTGGCCGGGGAGGTGCCGGCCGACGTCCGGCCGCCGCGCTTCCCCGTCCGTCCGGACCGGCCACCGCCCGCCCTCGACCCGGAGCGCGCCCGGCGGGAGGCCCAGATCGGCTTCCAGCTCGGGCTGGCGCGCGCGGCGGCCCTGATCCACGAAGCCGGCGGAGGGCACTTCTGAGTGGCAACCTCGAACGCCTCGAGTGCTTGGAGCGAGACCGAGAAGACCAGCCTGCTGATCGTGGGGCTGGTGCGCGGCGGCGCCTGGGCGCGCGACGTGGTCAAGACCGAGGACCTGGTCCTGGCCGGCATCTGCGACGTCGACGGCGACCGGCTGCGGCACGCCGGCGACGAGCTGGACGTGCCACGGGAGCGGCGCTTCCCGGACCTCCGGGCGGCGCTGGACGTCGACGCGGACGTGGTGGTGATCGCCACCCCCACCCCGACCCACGCCGAGCTGAGCCTGGCGGCGCTGCGCGCCGGGCACACCGTGATCTGCGAGAAGCCCCTGGTGCGCAGCCTGGAGGAGGCCCGCCGGTTTCGGGAGCAGGTGCAGGCCACCGGCCAGCGCTTCATGGTGGGCGAGAACTACCGCTTCGCGGACGGGATGGAGAACCTGCGGCGGGCGCCCGATCAGCCCGGCCTACGTCGACCACGAGTTCCGCCGCGCGGGCAGCGGCCCCCGGCCGCCGGCGGCCGCCCACCCGGTGGACCCGGACCGCAGCATCCCGGAGATGAGCGTGCACCACTTCGACATGTGGTGGTACGCCACCGGGAAGCGCCCGACCGAGATCCAGGCCCACCCCTTCACCCCCCCGTGGGCCGAGGGCGGACGGCGCTTCGGCTACTCCATGCGGGCCACGCTGGAGGACGGCACGCACGTGCACTACCTCAGCTCGCGGGCCCTGTCCCGACCGCAGACCACCTGGCCGGGCAACCTGGTGCTCGTAGGCGAGGAGGGCACCCTGGAGTGGGACGGCGGCGGCGCGGCCGTCACCCTCGTCCGCGAGTTGCCGACGCACAACTACCGCGACCAGCATCTGGCCCGCGGCCCCGTCTCCTACGTCTCGTACGAGAGCCCGCGGGACACCGTCGGCGGGCCGGGGAGTGCCCACAGCTCGACGATGCAGATGGTGCGGGCCCTGATCGCCGCCCAGCGGGAGGGGCGCCCCCACCCCAACGACCTCGACGACAACTGGGTCAGCTTCGCCACGGCGATGGCCGCCGTCGAATCGGCGCAGACCGGGCGGCCGGTGCGCGTGGCGACCGAATAGCGCCGCGCGCCGTCGGGCCGCCGACGGACGACGTCGGCCATCTGGCCGGTCAGGGTCACTGGGGCCCCGTCGGGGCCGGTGCCGGTGAGCGTCCACGCGTTGGAGACCGGCGCCAGGTCGCCCGTCCGCACCACCCACTTGAGGTCCACCTCGATCTTGCCGCGCAGCGCCAGGAAGCCGCCCAGGGGGCGCTCGGGATCGATACCCTGTTGACGCTCTTCCGGGCGCCGCGGGCCATCGCCCTCGCCGAGCGGGTGATCCGGACCCTCCGTCGTGGGTGACTGGACCACGTGCTCGTGCTCGACGAGGGGCACCTGCAGCGCGTGCTCCAGGAGTACGTCGCGTACTTCACCACGGATCGGCCGCATCGCAGCTTGGGACCGGTGCCGCCGCTTCCCGGCGCACCTCCGCCTTGATCGCGCGCGTCGGGCGGGCGGTGTGACGCCTCGTTTCGGGGCCGATGTCACACTCGGGGCACCGCCGCCCCTCTCAAAGTACGAGCGCACCGTCCGGCCGCGAGGCGGCCGCACCACCCACGAGCCAAGGAGATCGACCGATGCCCAAGCCGCTCGGAGCCCTCATCCTCGTCGCGGGCGTCGCCCTGACCACCGCCTGCGGCGCCCCGGCGGCGACCGGCGGGACCGGGGCGGGCGTGGCCGTCCCGGCCCCCGCCGCGGCGGCCGGGACGCAGCCGGTCACCGTGACGGTCGGCAACTCGATGCGCTTCCTGCCGCCCGCCTTCGGCGTCCGCGCCGGCCAGCCGGTGGAGTTGACCGTCCAGAACGGCGGGGGCATCCCCCACGACTTCACCCTCGCCCGGGGCGCGTCCGGCCCCGTCAGGATCGAGGCCCAGGGCGGCCAGACGGCCCGGGGCACGTTCACGATCGACGCTCCGGGCACGTACGCGTTCGTCTGCGGCGTCCCGGGCCACGCCGCCGCCGGCATGCGGGGCACCATCACGGCGCGCTAGCGCCGGCAAGAACGCGGACCCTATGAGGCCAAGAGCGTGGCCCCCGGGCCACGATCCAGATCGGGAGGCCAGCATGAGCCGCATCCGAACCGAGCCGCGCTTGCCCAGGAGCGGGGACGCCGCCCGGGCGGCCGGCGCCCTCATCCAGGCGGCGCTCGGCGCCGAGCTCGTCCTCGCCGGGCCGGGCGAAGTCATCGCCCCCGCCTACACGCAACGGTTCCGCGAGTTCATCCGGGGCAGCCCCGGCGCGAACAGCGGCCCGCGCTCGCCCCTCGTCCAAACGCTGGTCGTGCCGAACATCGAGCGGTTCGCCCGGCTGGCCCGATTCACCGGGCTGTTCGCGGGCGCCGTCCTGCTGGCGTGCGCCGTCGAGGGGGCGCGGCGCGTCGCCGGCCCGCTCGGGGCCCAGCACGGCTACGAACCGATCGTCGCGCTGGTCGGCGCCGCCGCGGCGTTCGCGCTGGGCGGGCTGTCGTTGACCATCTACCTGCTCCAAGGTGGCCACCTGCCTCGCGTCGATCCCGACCTCGCCTTCACCTCCCCCGTCGCCGTCGAACTGCTGCTCGCGCCGGTGGCGGCGGTCGGCGTCGCCTGGCTGGAGCTCGGGCGCTTCCTGGCCCTCCGCTCGCCCCCGCCGGGGACCGCCCGGATGAGGTCCCGCCGTGGCTGACCCTCCACCGGTCGCGCCGCCGGCGTCCCGGGCCGCTCCGACTCCGGCCGCGGCCGCCGCCACGCAGGCGTTCGTCGATCACCGGGAGCTGTTGTTCTCCATCGTCTACAGCATGCTGGGGAGCGTCGCCGACACCGAGGACGTGCTGCAAGAGACCTGGCTGGCGTGGGCGCCGAGGACCCGGGCGCCGCGCCCGGTGCGGATCGCCAACCCGCGCGCCTACCTGGTGCGGATCGCGGTGCGCCAGGCCCTCGCCCGCCAAGACGCCCTGCGCCGCCGGCGCGAGACCTACGTCGGGCCGTGGCTGCCGGAGCCGCTGGTCACCCCCTTGGCCGATCCCCTCGTCCCCGGCGCCGCCGACGCCGCGGACGCCGCCGACGCGGCCGTGCGCGCGGAGGCGGTGTCGGTGGCGCTGCTGGTCGTCCTGGAGACCCTCACCCCGCTGGAGCGGGCGGTGTTCGTCCTGGGCGAGGTGTTCGGCTACACCCACCCCGAGATCGCCACGATCCTCGACCGCCGCCCCGCGGCGATCCGCCAGCTCGCCCACCGCGCCCGGGCGCACGTCCAGGCCCGCCGCCCGCGCTACCGGACCGACCCGGGCCTGCACCGGCGGGTCACCGAGCGGTTCGCGGCCGCGGTATCGGGCGGCGACCTGCCGGCGCTGCTGCGCCTGCTGGCGCCGGAGGTGACCCTGTGGGCCGACGGCGGGGGCAAGGCCCCGTCCCCGGGGCAGCGGCCCGTCCACGGCCGCGACCGGGTCGCCCGGCTGCTGATCCGCGGGGGCGCCGCGCGCGCGGCCGAGGGCCTCCCGCGCCTGGGCGTCCGCTACCGGCGGGTCAACGGCGACCCGGCGGTGCTGCTGTTCGCGGGCGACGCCCCCTTCGCCGTCGTCGTGCTCGACCTGACCCCGGACGGCCAGCAGGTCCGCGGCGTCTACGCCGTGACCAACCCCGACAAGCTCGCCCGCCTCGGATGAACCACGCAACCGCACCGCTGCCGCGCCTCCCGGCGACCACGATCCGCGTCCGTCGACGACCGACGGTCGAGCGGCGATCGAACAGCGTCCGGTGAATGGCCGGACGGCGTCCGTGCCACGCGGCGCCACCAGCACCGCCACGCTCGCACCCGCGGTGAGGCGGCGCGGCCACTGATCGGAGCGCGAAGGAAAGGGGATCGCCCGCGATGAAGACCGCAACGCCCGCGACGACGGTGGCCCAGACGGTGGTCCGCGTCACCGGATCGGTCCAGCTCGTCACCGGCCTCCTGTTCTGGACCGGCACCGCCCTGGCGCTGCTCCCGGTCCACCTGCTGTCCGGCGTGGCGCTCGTGCTCGCCCTGTGGGCGCTGGCCGTCCTGGCCGCCCGAGCCGGGGCGGGCGCGGGCTGGGTCGCGCTGGCCGGCCTATGGGGCGCCCTCGTCGTCGGGTTGGGGCTGACGCAGGGCCGGCTGCTGCCCGGGGAGGCCCACCGGGTCGTCCAGGTGCTGCACCTGCTGGTAGGCCTGGGCGCGATGGCCCTGGCCCAGATCCTGGCCACCAGGGCGCGGCGCGGCGGGGGCAGCCCGCGCGCCGCGGCCGGGGCCGCGGCCCCGGCCGGACGCGCACTGTGAGCGCGGCCACCACGACCAGCATGACCACGAGGAGCGACAGGCATGACGGCAACGGCAGGAGTGCGGCCGGCCCCGGGCGGCGGCGGTCCCACGGTGCGCGACGGGCGGGAGGCAGCGCTCATGGCCGCGTTCCGGAGAGGCGACCAGGGCGCCCTCGAGCGCGTCGTGGAGTGCTTCCAGGCCCCGGTCGTGGGGACGGCGCTGCGCCTGGTGGGCGACCGCGACGCCGCCCTCGAGTTGGCCAACGCGGTCTTCTTCAGGCTCACCGGCAGGATCGACCGCTACGACCCGGCGCGGCCCCCACGCCCGTGGGTGCTGCGGCTCGCGACCAACGAGGCCCTGAACTGGTTGCGGGCGCGGCGCCGCGAGCGCGAGCGCGTGCTCGGCGGCGCGGCCGGGGCGGCGGCGCTGGCGAGCGCGGCGGGCGGGCCCGACCCCGAGGCGGCGGCGCTGGGCTCCGAGCGCCGGGCGGCGGTGCGCGCTGCGCTGGCCCGTCTGCCCGCCCGGCCCCGCCTGCTCCTGACGCTCCGCTTCTACGACGAGCTCTCGTACCAGGAGATCGGCGCGCAGACGGGACAGACGGCGAACGCGGTCGGCGTGCAGCTGCTGCGGGCCCGCCGGCGGCTGCGGGACGAGCTGCGCCGCGGGGGGCACGCCGATGGCTGACCGCCGGGGCCGGTTCCAGCGCTGCTCCGCCCCGGTCCGGATGCGCTGCGTTCCCGGAGAGGCTGAGGGCCCCGGCGGCCAGCAGGCGACGCTCACGCCATCGGCTCCAGCGTGCCGGCTGCTCGTGCTCGACCTCGCGGGCCCCGCACCGGCCGCCGCCGCCCGCCGGGCCCGGGACCTGGCCCGCTGCCCGCGCGACACGGTGCTGACCGCCGCGGCGGCGAGCGACGGGCCCGAGGGCCCGCTCGTCCACGTGGGGCTGTGGCGCGCCCCCGCCCGGGGCGCCCGGAACGGCCGTCATCCGGGACCCGCCGCGCGGCCGCGCGGACTCAGCGGGCCACTACCCGTACCGTCCCCCGCATGCCGTAGTCCTCATGCCCGGGCAGGTGGCAGATGAAGGCGTACTCGCCGGGCCGGTCCCAGGTGACCCGCGTCTGGCGGGTGGACAGGGCCGGCACCGTCACCTCCGTCGGCCGCTCGGCGTGGAAGGGCTCCGTCCCCACCCGGTGCGCCGCATGCACCTCCGGCGGCCCGACGATCCACTCGTGCTCGATCGGGTCGTCGTTGCGCAGGGTGACGGTGACGGGCACGCCGGCCGGAACGGTGACGGCGCCCGGGGCGAAGCGGGAGTAGCGGAAGACGATCGCCACGCCCTGGGAGGCGGCGCCGGCCGGCGCGCACCCGGCCGCCGTCGCGACGGCGAGGAGGGCCCCGGCCAGCAGCGGCGCCCTCACCGACGGCCCTCCGGCGGCCGCCGTGGGCGCCAGGCGAGGGGCGCCGCCACGAGGAGCACGGCCGCCGCGCTCCCCCCGAGCGCCGTCACGAGCTCCGGCGCCCCCGGCGCCCCCTGGGGCGCCTCGAGCCCGGCCGCCAGCCGCGACGGCGCGGCCCGGCCGCTGGCATCGACGGCCAGGTCGTAGCGGAGGTCCTCGACGGCGCTGGTGATCCGCACCTTCGTCAACCAGGCGGAGCGGGGCACCCAGTCCATGCCCGCGTCGGCGCGCAGGTCATCGAGCAGCGTAGGCGTCGCCGCGGCGCTGTGCACCAGGGACAGCCCGCCCCGCCCTTGGGGCAGGAGCGCCGGCACGCGCTCGGTGAGCAGGAAGACGTCCGCGTCGACGCGGTCGGTCGCCGGCTTGCCGAGACCCAGGATGCGCAGCGGCACCCACGGGTTCTCGGTCGGGATCGTCAGGTGCACGGGGGTCCCATCGCCGGGCCGCTGCCCCCGGGCGGCGGCGGCCTCCCCGTCGAAGACGGCGGCCAGGAAGATGGGGCTGCGCCGCGCGTAGAAGTCAAGGACTTCCGGGGCGTCCGGGGAGAGGCGGAAGCCATGGGCCTGCGCCCAGGCCGCGACGTCCGGGCCGCCGCCCTTGAGCACGGACAGGTCGAGCGCGTCGACGCGCGTCTCGAGGAGCACCTCGGCCGTCCCTGCCGGCACCGCCTCGGCCCGGCCGGCGAACAACCTGACCGGTTCCGTCTCACGAGCCAGCCGCTGCAGCGTCCACGCCCCACCTCGCTCCACCCTCGAGGGCACCCCGGGCAGCGGGATCAGGGTGCCGAACTGGCCCCCGCCGCCCAGGAACTGGAAGGCGGTGACGTAGTGCTCCACGCCGTCCTGGTAGGCGGCGAGCGTGGTCGTGCGGCCGAGGTTGACCGCGCCGTTGGAGCCGATCAAGCCGGCACAGGCGGCGGCCGTGCCGGCCGTGCTCACCAGCGAGAGC
>DATLLM010000133.1:0-2362 GCA_035537855.1 Chloroflexota bacterium
CGGCGTGACCGTCGCCGCCTACTTCGAGTGCTTCTCGGGGGCCAGCGGGGACATGATCCTCGGGGCCCTGCTGGACGCCGGCTGGCCGGAGGCCGCGTTCCGCGAGGCCCTCGCCGGGGTGCCCCTCGGCGACTGGGAGGCGGACGTCCGCCGGGTGAAGAAGGGCGCCCTCCACGCCACCCAGGTCACCATCCGGGTCACCGCCCCCCAGCCGGAGCGCGACGTGCGGGACATCCTGCCGGTGATCGCCGCCAGCGGGCTGCCGGAAGCGGTCAAGGCCCGGGCCAGCGCCCTCTTCCTCGAGCTGGCCGACGTCGAGGGTCTGGAGCACGGTCAGCCCCCGGAGACGGTGCACTTCCACGAGGTCGGCGCCGTCGACTCGATCCTGGACATCGTCGGCGCCTGCGCCGGCCTGCACGCCCTGGGCATCGAGCGCCTCTACGTCTCGCCGATCAACGTCGGCGGGGGCACCGTCCCCACCCGGGACGGCATCCTCCCCGTCCCCGGCCCGGCGGCGCTCGAGCTCCTGCGGCGCAAGGGCGCCCCGCTCTACGCCTCGGAGTACGGCCCGGAGTTCCTGACCCCCACCGGGGCGCTCATCCTGGCCACCCTGGCCGACGGCTTCGGCCCCTTCCCGCCCATGCGCGTCGAGCGCGTCGGCTACGGCGCGGGGCAGAAGGACTTCACCGTGCCCAACGTGCTGCGGGTCTCCGTCGGCACGCTCTACGCCGGGTGGCGCCGCTACGGCGCCGGCCGGGCCGGTCTGCCCGCGGCGCCGGCGCCGGCCACGCACGACCACGCCCATGCCGGGGGCGACCACGCCCACGCCGGGGGCGACCACGCCCACGCCGGGCACGACCACGCCGGGCCGCCGGCGGCGGAGCAGGAGGACGTCGTCGTCCAGCTGGAGACGAACGTGGACGACATGAACCCGGAGTGGTACGGGCACCTGGGGGAGCGCCTGCTGGCCGAGGGGGCCCTGGACGTGACCCTGATCCCGGCGCTGATGAAGAAGGGGCGCCCGGGGACGCTCGTCTCCGTGCTCGTCCGCCCGGAGGGGGTGGAGCCGGCCCTGGGGACGCTCTTCGCCGAGACGACCACGCTCGGCGTGCGCATCCGCGAGGTGGCCCGGCGGACGCTCGACCGGCGGGTGGTGGCGGTGGAGACGCCGTACGGGCGGGTGCGGGTCAAGCTGGGGCTGCTGGACGGGGCGGTGCGCAGCGCCGCCCCGGAGTACGAGGACTGCCGGGCGGCGGCCCGGCGGGCGGACGTCCCCCTGCGCCGGGTCTACGAGGCGGCGTCGCGCGCCGCCGAGGACGCGACGGGGGGCGGATAGCGCCCGACGCCGGCGTGGCTCCCGGCCGCGCCGTTGGTCAGCTGCCCGACCTGGCCGGCCTGCATCTGCTGGCTCCGGCGGATGATCTTGACCATGTAGTCCTCGGCGTTGACGTAGTACGGGTTGCGCTTGATGAAGCGCCCGACCACGGCGATGGGGTGCAGCTTGAGCAGCTCGACCACCAGCTCGCCCGGCAGCTCGGCGTAGTTGTACTGCAGCAGGGCGACGATGGGCCGGGACTGGAAGGTGAAGACCGCGTCCGAGGCGGCCTCGTACTTGAGCAGCTGCTCGGGGGTGGCCACGTCCTGCGCGAGCCAGCCCATGTCGATCACGGCGCGGACGATCTCCCAGCCCTCGTTCAGGGCCCGGGCGATCAGCGCCAGGTGGGTCGCCAGCAGGTGGTAGGGGTCGAAGCTGCCGTCGCGGAGCAGCTCCTCGCGGTCCTCGCAGAACTGCAGCTGCCCGCTGGCGACGGCGGCGTCGACGTCGAAGTGGCCGGCGCGGAGCAGCTTGCGCAGGTCGGCGACGCGCTGGCTCGAGCCAGCGAAGTAGCACTTGTCGCTCCCCCGCAGCCCGTCCCGGAGGAGGGCGGCCGTCGTCTGGGTGAGCTCGTCCTTCTGGTTATAGAGCTGGCAGATGTGGAGCCCCGAGCGGATGCGCTCCCGCTTCCCACTGACCTCCAGCTCAATCATTCCGTCATTCCGTTGACCCATAGCGGTTCTGCGGTACAGACGTGAAAGACCGTGACCGTGCGCCACGCAGGCAGCGACAGCTGCGGCCTTTGCGCATCGTCACGCTGGAGTGAATCGTGCTCAAGAGCCACCGACGCCACGGCCGGTGGCGAGCGGTCGCGGCGCCGTCGCCGCCGACCCACTCGGACTATACCGGGAGGGGTACCCGCTGTCAAAGGGGCCGGCGTCCCACCAGCGGGTACCATGAACGGACACGAGGAGCCACGATGCAGCGACCCCAGTTCGTGCCCAGTCGCTTTCGTCGGCCGGCGGGGGGCCCGCCGGGCGGCGCAAG
>DATLLM010000134.1:0-5766 GCA_035537855.1 Chloroflexota bacterium
CGCCCGGGCGTCCCGGGCGCACCCGGCCGCCCGCCGGGGCCCGGCGTCCGCGGTGGCCCGGCGGTGCGTCTCGCTTTCGACGTCGCCGCCCAGAAACTGGGAATCGGCGTCGACCAGCTGCGGCAGGAGCTGGCCGGGAAGACCCTGGCGGACGTCGCCCGGGCGCACAACGTCGACCCGGCGGTCGTGGCCCAGGCGATGAAGGACGACGCCAACCGGCGGATCGACGCGGCGGCCGCCGACGGCCGGCTGCGCCCCGAGCAGGTGGCGCCCCTGAAGGAGCGGTCGGCGCAGGAGGTCGATCGCTTCCTCAACCAGGCCATTCCGGCGCCCGGCCAGCGTCCCGCCCGGCCGGCGCGGCCGCCCCGGCCGGCGCCCCCCGCCCCGCCGCAGGGTTCTTGAGCCCTCCCCGGCGGCCGGCCGTCCCGACGGCGGGCCGCCGGAGCGCAGCACGGTACGACGAGCCTCCCGGCCGCGCCGGGGCGCCCGAGGACGCAACCCCCACCGCGAGGGGCCGTTCTTGCCCACGTGCAACTCCCTCCACAGTCGCAGCCCGGCGAGGCCCGCCTCATCTACCTCGACCCCCGCCAGCTCGTCCCGGACGACGAGAACGTGCGCCGGGAGGCGAACGACGGAGATCTGGAGGGGCTGGCCGCCAGTCTGCGCCAGTACGGCGTCTTGCAGCCCCTCGGCGTGGCCCCGCTCGACGCCCAGCCCGCGCCTCGGGAGGGGGCGGAGCGGGGGCGCTACCGGGTGGTCTACGGCAACCGCCGGCGGGCGGCCGCGATCATGGCCGGTCTGCCCGCCGTGCCCTGCCTGTCCCTCTCGCCTGACCGGCACCCCGACCACCTGGTGACGCAGCTGCTGGAGAACATGCAGCGGCGGGACCTGAACGACGCCGAGAAGGCGGAAGGGCTGGCCCGCCTGCGGCGCCACCTGGCCGCCGCCGACGGCGCCGCCGGTGCGGGCACCGCCGACGGCCTCGACGACCGCGTCGCCGCCCTGGTCGGTCTTGCCCCCCGTACGGTGCGCCGCTACCTGGCGCTGCGCCACCTGCCGCCGGCGGTGCGGGACTTCCTGGCCGACGAGCGGCTGACCGTGACCCAGGCCCAGCACCTGCACCAGCTGGCCACCCCGGCGTTGCAGACCGAGGTGGCCGCCCGGGCGGTGGACGAGGACTGGACGGCCGCCCGGATCAGCCGGGTCTGCACCGCCCTGGTGCGGGCCCCGGGCTCGTCGCTCGACGAGGCCGTCCGCGCCGCCGGCGGCGGCTGGGAGGACGTGGAGCGCCTCGGTCCCGCTCCGGCGCCGGGCGGGGTCGTCGCCCCGGCCCCGGCGCCCCGGGCGGCGCCGCCGCGGCCGAAGGCGGAGCAGCCGGAGGGGGACGACGCCGGCCTGTGGCTGGAGGACGCCACCGGCGCCCCGACGCCGGAGGCGCTCGGCGAGCCGGACGCTTTCGCGCCGCCGGGTACGGGGGCCCAGGCCGGCCGGGCGGCTGAGGGCGCACTCCAGCCGGAGACCCGGGACGGTCATCGCGTCTTCCGCATCCGCACCCTCTCGGCCTTCTGCGACGAGGTCGACCGTCTGGCCCGCTGCCTCCAGGACGGCGACCTGGCGAAGGCGACGCGCGAGGACCCGGCCGGGGCCACCCGGCTGCGCCTGGCGGCGAAGCAGCTCACGTTCACCTTGCGGGGGGTCGAATCGCTGCTCGGCTAGGCGCGTCCCCGGAGGCGCTCGCGGTGGCGGCTACCGGGTGGCTACCAGGGACGAGCAGACCTGGCACAGTCCGTGCACACACACTCGGAACGTAGTAGTCTGACGCAGCGCCGGGGGACCGCCAGTCGCCCGGACTGAAACCGCACCGGCCAACCGCTGGCCCGTAGCGAGCAAGAACAGAGGAGAAATGGCATGGGATTCATCGGCTGGCTGATCATCGGGGGAATCGCCGGAGGCATCGCGAGCCTGATCGTGCCCGGTCGCACGCCGGGCGGGATCATCGGGGCGATCATCGTCGGGCTGATCGGGGGCGGGCTCGGCGGCTGGCTCCTGAACGATCTCTTCAATCTCGGGGTGGGCGCCGGCTTCCTCGGGGCGATCGTCGTCGGCGTCGTCGGCGCGGTGATCATCCTGTTCGCGCTGCGCGCCATGTCCGGTCGGGGGGCATCGGCCTGACTCCGCGGCCGTAAACGGCCCAACGGCAGGGACGTCGGGCGGCGGGCGGTGCGGATGCACCGCCCGCCGCTGATTCTGCTCGCGCTACAGTAGCTTCGTATGGACACTTCCAGCCTCGGCGTGGTGACCCTGGTCGTGGCCCTGGTGGCGCTGGGGCTCGGGTTGATCGGGGCGGTGCTCGGCGGCCGCGCGCGCAGCGCGCAGCGCGCCCTGGGGCGCGAGGTGGCGCAGCTGCGGGGGCAGATCGAGAGCCTCGAAGACGCGAGCGCCCGGCTGAAGGACGCGGTCGAGACCCTGTCCGGCGATTCCGGGCCGGCCAGGCAGGAGGCCGCCGCTCAGGTGGCCCGGTTGGAGGCGATGGGCCGCGTGCTCGAGGGGTGGAGCGAGGACCTGGAGGCGGCCGGCGTGCGCGCCGATGGCCTCGACGCCCGGATTCGCATCCTGGAAGGGCGCCTGCGCGACCACGCCTCGGAGCCACCGCCGATTCCCTCCGGGCGCCGGCCCGGCCGGCTGGAGGACCTGCGCGCCGTGCTGCGCGCCCAGGCGGTGGAGGAGGTGGAGCAGGCGGAGGCGGCCGCCCGGGCGAAGCTGGGCCAGGGCCGGGGCGCCGGCGCCGCTCCGGAGGCGACCGAAGCCTCGTGAGCCCGGAAGCGCCCGGCGCCGGACCGGCGCCGGCGGCCCCGGAGGCGCCCCAGGACCTCTTCCGGCTCCAGGGCTGGTACCGCACCATGCTGCTCGCCCGGGCGGTGGACGAGCTGATGTGGGTCGTCGGGGCCCAGGGCAAGGCCCACTTCGTCCTCACCTCACGCGGCCACGAGGCGGCCCAGGTGGGGGCGGCGGCGGCCCTGCGCGCGGGCTGGGACTACGTCTTCACCTACTACCGCTCGATGGCGGTCGCCCTGCAGCTGGGCGTCAGCGCAGAGGACATCTTCCTCTCCGTCCTGGCCCGCCGGGACGACCCCTTCGCCGGCGGGCGGCAGCTCCCCAACCACATCAGCGTGCCCCGCCTGCGCCTGCCCACCGGGTCGAGCTCGGTCGGCACGCACATCCCGCACGCCACCGGGGCGGGGTACGCCGCCCGCGTGCTCGGGCAGGACTTCGTCGCCGTGGCTTTCTTCGGCGACGGCGCCACCGCCAAAGGGGACTTCCACGAGGCGCTGACCATCGCCGGCATCTGGAAGCTGCCGGTGGTCTTCATCTGCGAGAACAACGGCCTGGCCATCTCCGTCCCCACCCACCTGGAGTCGCCGGCGCCCATCCACCTCAAAGGCGCCGGCTACGGCATGCCCGGGGTGCTCGTCGACGGGTGCGACCCGCTTGCGGTCTACCGGGCGGTGGCCGCCGCCGCCGCCCGGGCCAGAGCCGGGGAGGGGCCGACCTTGATCGAGGCGGAGGTGGTGCGCCTGGTGGCCCACTCCAACGCCGACGACCAGTCCGTCTACCGCAGTGCGGACGAGCTGGCCGGGGCCAGGGCGCGCGACCCGCTGCCCCGGCTGCGCCGGCGGCTGGTCGCGGCCGGCACCGCGGAGACCCTGCTCGGGAGCTGGGAGGCGGAGGCCCGGGCCAGCGCCGAGGCGGCCCTCGAAGCCGCCGAGCGGGCGCCGGAGCCGGCGGCCGCCGACGCCCGCCGGCACCTGTACCCGGAGCCGGCGGCGGACGTGGCGGGGGCGCCGGCGGCGGAGGCGGGGGCGTGACCGCTCTGACCCTGATCGAGGCGATCAACCTGGCCCTACGGGAGGAGCTGGCCCGGGACGAGCGGGTCGTCCTGCTGGGGCAGGACATCGGGCGCAAGGGCGGCGTCTTCGGCGTCACCCGCGGCTTGCAGGCGGACTTCGGGCCGCTGCGGGTGATGGACACCCCGATCGCCGAGGTGGGAATCGCCGGGATGGCCATCGGCGCCGCGCTCTGCGGGCTGCGCCCGGTGGCGGAGTTCCAGTTCGCGGACTACCTGCACCCGGCCTTCGACCAGATCGTCAACGAGGCGGCGACGATCTCCTACCGCTCCAACGGCGCCTGGCGCTGCCCCGCCGTCTTCCGCGCCCCGTGCGGCGCCGGCGTCCACGGCGGCCTCTACCACTCCCAGAGCGTCGAGGCCTACTACGCCCACGTCCCGGGTCTGAAGGTCGTCGTCCCCGCCACCCCGGAAGACGCCCGCGGCCTGCTGAAGAGCGCGGTGCGGGACGACGCTCCGGTGGTCTTCCTCGAGCACAAGGGGAGCTACCGCCGCGAGCGCCAGGAGGTCTCCGCGGCGGAGACGCTCGTGCCGCTGGGCGAGGCCCGGCTGGACCGCGCCGGACGGGACGCGACGGTGCTGACCTACGGGATCGGGGTGCACTGGGCGCGCGCCGCCGCCGCCGCCGTGGCGGGCGAAGGGATCGACGTGGAGATCCTCGACCTGCGCACGGTGCACCCGCTCGACCGGGAGGCGATCGCCCGCTCGGTGGCCCGGACGAGCCGGGCGGTGGTGGTGCACGAGGCCAACCGCACCCTGGGGGTCGGCGCCGAGCTGGCCGCGTTCCTGGCGGACGAGCTGTTCGAGAGCCTCGACGCCCCGGTACGGCGCGTCGCCGCCCGGGACTGCCACGTGCCCTACGCGGCGTCCCAGGAGGGAGCCATCGTCCCCGGGGCCGCCGAGGTGGCGGCCGCGCTCCGAGACGTCGCGGCATACTGACGCTGGCCTGCGGGCGGTCCGGTGAGGGACGGCCCGCAGGCGGAAGGGACACGGTCGCGGATGAACCTCAATCTGCCGCTGATCCTCCTGCTGGTGCTCGTCCTGGTGGTGTTCTTCTCCTCGCTGCGGATGTGCAACGAGTGGCAGCGGAAGGTCGTGCTGCGCCTGGGACGCTTCGCCGGCGTGCGCGGGCCGGGGATCTTCTTCCTCCTGCCCTTCGTCGAGACCACTCCCTTCACCATGGACCTGCGGGTGAACACGAACAAGTTCACCGCCGAGCAGACCCTGACCAAAGACGGGGCCTCGGTCACGGTGGATTCCATCGTCTACTGGCGGATCGTGGACGCCGGGCTGGCGGCCATCCGGGTGACGAACTACACCCAGGCGGTGCTCGGCGCCGCCCAGGGCGCCCTGCGGGACACCATCGGGCGCAACGACCTGGCGACGCTGCTCTCCCAGCGTCGCGAGCTGGACGCGCAGCTGACGGTGATCCTGGACGAGCAGACCGAGCCCTGGGGAATCAAGGTGGAGTCCGTGCAGCTGCAGGACATCAAGGTGCCGGACAGCCTGCAGGACGCCCTCTCCCGGATGGCTCAGGCCGAGCGGGAGCGCCAGGCCCGGGTGATCCTGGGCGAGAGCGAGGTCAGCGTCGCCCGCATGTTCGCCGAGGCCGGCGAGGTGTACCGCCTGCACCCCACCGCGCTGCACCTGCGGGGTATGAACATGCTCTACGAGACGATGCGCAGCGGCGGGGCGAACGTGATCATGGTGCCGTCCTCCGCCCTGGACTCGATGAACCTGGGCATGATCGGCGGCCTGACCAGCCTCGCCCGGGTGACCGGGGACGACACCGGCAGCCTCGAGCCGCCGGCGGACGGGCAGGGCGGGCCCGGGGGGGCCGGCGGCCGGCCGGTGCCCCCGGG
>DATLLM010000135.1:0-3155 GCA_035537855.1 Chloroflexota bacterium
CACCGCCACCGGGGAGGCCCTCTGGTCGCGCTTCCCCTTCCTGCACACGGCCCTCTTCGGGGCCCTGATCGTGCTCATCCTGCTCGTCTTCCCCGGGGGACTGATCGCCGTCCTCCAGGAGCGGGGCTGGCTCCCCCGCTCCCGCCGGCTGTGAGCGCCGCGCCCCCGCCCGGGGCCGGGGCCGGGGCCGGGTCGGACATCCTCGTCCTCGACGACGTCACCCGGCGCTTCGGCGGCCTGACCGCCGTCGACGGGGTCTCCTTCGGCGTCCGCGCCGGGGCCATCACCGGCCTGATCGGCCCCAACGGCTCGGGCAAGACCACCCTCTTCGGCCTCATCTCCGGGATCGAGCGCCCGGACTCGGGGACGATCCGCTTCAAGGACCGGGCGGTGACCGGGCTCCCCCCGCACGCCATCACCCGCCTGGGGATGGGGCGCACCTTCCAGATCAGCCGCCTCTTCGGGCAGCTGACCGTCCTCGAGAACCTCCTCGTCGGCGCCCGCGGCCTGCCCCTCCCGGCGGCGACCGACCGCGCCCGGGGCCTGCTCGCCTTCGCCGGCCTGGAGCGCCTCGCCGGGGAGTACGCCGACAACCTCTCCTACGGCCAGCAGAAGCTGCTCGAGTTCGTCCGCGTCCTCGTCCCCGACCCGGACCTGATCCTGCTGGACGAGCCCTTCGCCGGGGTCAACCCGGCCATGGAGGAGCGCCTCATCGACCGCCTGCGCGACCTCCAGTCCCGGGGCAAAAGCTTCCTGATCACCGACCACGAGATGCGCCTCATCCTGGCCCTCTGCGAGCGCCTCCTCGTCCTCGACCACGGCGTGCTCATCGCCGACGGACCGCCGGCGGACGTGCGCGAGGACCCCCGCGTCGTCGAGGCCTACTTCGGCCGGTGAGCGCCCCGCAGCCGCCGGCCGCGGGCGCGGCCCGGGACGCGGCCCCCCTCCTGCGCGTCGCGGACGTGATCGCCGGCTACGGCAAGGTGCTCGTCCTCCGCGGCGTCACCCTGGAGGTCGGCCAGGGTGAGCTGGTCAGCCTGATCGGGCCGAACGGGGCGGGCAAGTCCACCGTGCTGAAAGCGATCACCGGCTACGTCGCCCCCCGCGCCGGCGCGATTCACCTCGGCGGCCGGGACATCACCGGGATGCGGGCCGACCGGCTGGTGCCCCTCGGACTCACCTACGTCCCCCAGGGGCGGGTCGTCTTCCCCCGGATGAGCGTCCAGGAGAACCTGGACCTCGGCGCCTTCGCCGTCTCGGACGCGGCCCGCCGGCGCGAGTCGCTCGCCCGCGTCTACGCCCTCTTCCCCCGCCTGGCGGAGCGCCGCCGGCAGCTGGCGGGGACGATGTCCGGGGGCGAGCAGCAGATGCTGGCCATCGGGCGCGGGCTGATGGTCTCCCCCCGCCTCTTGCTCCTGGACGAGCCCTCCCTCGGGCTCGCCCCGCGGTACGTCACCCTCGTCTTCGAGACCCTCGCCACCCTCAAGCGGCAGGGCCTCTCCATGCTGGTGGTGGAGCAGAACGCCGCCCAGGCGCTGGCCCTCTCCGATCGGGCCTACCTGCTGGAGCTGGGGCGCAACCGCCTCGAAGGCAGCGGCGCGGAGCTGCTCGCCAATCCGGAGACGCGCCGCCTCTATCTGGGGAGCTAACGAAGACCCTACTGCCCGGTGGTGACGCGGGGCTGATCGAGGAACTGCTGGAACGGCCCGACGCTGGCCGCGATCACCTGATCCGGGGACTGCTGACCGGCCCACATGGGGGCGAAGAGCTTGTCCGTGTTCTGCCCCGCCTCCAGCATGCGGAAGTTGTAGGGCAGCGCGATCAGCTCCGGCCCGGGGTTCTCCAGGAAGTCCTTGAACGGCTTCACCAGGGGCTCCTTGACCACCTGGGGGGCGTTCCAGCCGTCGAAGCGGGCCCCGGGGACGCCGACCTCCTCGAACAGGGCGTCCGAGGTGTCCTTGTTGGCGAACCACTTGAGCAGGGCGAAGGACTCGTCCGGGTGCTTCGTCTTGCTGTAGACCCCGAGCATGTCCACGTGCCCTTGCGACCCGCGCCGGCCGCCGGGGCCCTTAGGGATCAGCACGTTCTTGATGGCGATCCGGTCGGCGACCTGACGCGCCATGGTGATGCCCCCGCTCATCAGGGTGGTCTGCATCGCCAGGTTGCCGTCGGTCAGAGCCACCTTGTCCACGTTGACGATGGGGTGGACGCGGTGGCGCACGCGGAGGTCGTAGAGGTACTGGAAGGCTTGCTTCGCCGGGCCCTTGTCGAACGCCACTTTCTTGCCCAGGAAGCCCGGGTCGAGCATCTCCCCGCCGAAGGAGCGCACGAAGCAGAGCAGCGGCGCGTAGGCCGTCTCCGTCTGCAGCCCCCACTGCGCCGGGCGCCCCTCGGGCGTCGTCCCCGTGGTCAGCTTGCGGGCGGCCTCGGCCAGGTCGTCGTAGGTCCAGTCCAGCTGGGGGGCTTTGACCCCCGCCTTGTCGAAGAGCTGGCTGTTGTAGAAGAGCCCGATGTGGCTGACGTGGATCAGGGAGGGGAGCCCGAAGAGCTTGTTGTCCACCGTGCGGGCGGTGTCGATCGACCGCGGGAAGTGCTGCTTGAGGTCGTACTTGTCCTTCGCCACGAGGGAGTCCAGCTGCAGGAAGTGCCCCTGCCCGGCGAGCTCGAAGTAGGTCCCCACGCCGGTGCTGGCCCAGATGAGGTCGCCCAGATCGCCGGCGGCGAGCAGCGCCACCAGCTTCTCGTACCCCGAGTCCGGCACCATGTCCACCCTGACGTTGGGGTTGGCGTCCGTGAACTGCTGCGCCCGGACCGGGAAGTAGCGCTCGGTGCGGTAGTTCACCCGCAGCGTCACCGGGCCCTTGGACTGGGCGCCGCCGGCTCCCGGGGCGGCCCCGCCGCCGGCGGGGGCGCAGGCCACCAGCCCGGTCAAGCCGGCGAGGCCGGCCAGCGCGAGTCCGCCGGCGCCGGCCAGCGCCCGGCGGGTGCGCCGCGGGGTCACTGCCGTGTGGTCACGATCGCGGTCGCCGTCTGCCAGTCTCATCCTGGTTCCCCTTTCCCGTTCCGGCGCCGGCGCGAGCGCCGGCCCCACCGTCCACCGTCCACCGTCCACCGTCCACCCACCGTCCACCGTCCACCGTCCACCGTCCACCCAC
>DATLLM010000136.1:0-2544 GCA_035537855.1 Chloroflexota bacterium
GCGCACGCCGTGGTCCCCGCCGGCCGCCACTGCGGGTACCTGGCGTCGCACGCGGGGCCGCGGCCGATGGGTCGCTGGAGGGCGCCAACTCGAAAACGCGCGCGCCTGAGCACCGTCTGCACCGGCGCATGTTTGACGACAATTAGAACTGCCGGCGACGACAACAAGAGTGGCCGGTCGTGGGCTCGGCCAGCCGTCCCAACGGGGGCGGCGCATCGGCCGGTCCGCGGCCCCAGTCCGGCGTCCTGCCTCTATAGAGGCAGGCGCCGTGAAGAAGGATGCCGAGGTACGACTCTTGTTGCGCGAACGCCAGCGAGGCCACCCCCAAGCCGTCGCCGCCGCCCGGGCGGGGATGAGCGAGCGCACCGCGCGGAAGTACGAGCACGCGGGGGCGCTCCCCAGCCAGTTGCAGCGGCCCCGGACGTGGCGGACGCGGCCGGACCCCTTCGCGGAAGTCTGGCCGTGGCTCCGCGCCGAGTTGGAGCGTGACCCGGCGCTCCAGGCGACCACCCTCCTCGGGCTGCTGTGCGCCCGCGACCCGGCGCGGTACCGGCCGGGCCAGCTGCGCACGCTGCAGCGCCACATCGCCGCCTGGCGGGCGCTGCACGGCCCCGAGCGGGAGGTCGTCTTCGAGCAGCGCCATCCCCCCGGTGAGCGGGCGCAGTCCGACTTCACGCACATGGACGACCTAGCGGTCACGCTCGGCGGCGCGCCCTTCCCCCACCTCGTGTTCCACCTGGTGCTCCCCTACTCCAACTGGGAGGCGGTCCGCGTTTGCTTCACCGAGAGCTTCGAGGCCCTGGCGGCGGGGCTCGAGCACGCCCTGTGGCGCCTGGGGGGCGTGCCGCGCCACCACCAGACCGACCAGCTCACCGCCGCCGTGCAGCGGCTCGACGCGGCGGGGCACCACGACTGGACGCGGCGCTACGCGGCCCTCTTGGCTCACTACGGCCTGGCGCCGGCGACCATCGGGGTCCGGCAGCCGCAGCAGAACGGGGACGTCGAGCAGGCCCACTTCCGCTTCAAGCAGGCCCTGGACCAGGCCCTGCGGGTGCGGGGGAGCCGGGACTTCGCCGACCGCCCCGCCTACGAGGCCTTCCTGGACGACCTCGTCCGCCAGCGCAACCAGACCCGCCACGACCGCCTCGCCGCCGAGCGGCGGGCGCTGCGCCCCCTGCCGGCGGCGCCGCTGGCCCCCTGCCGGGAGGTGCGGGCCACCGTCACCCGCT
Source organism: Chloroflexota bacterium (assembly GCA_035537855.1). GTDB lineage: Bacteria > Chloroflexota > UBA11872 > UBA12225 > UBA12225 > DATLLM01. The sequence goes on from DATLLM010000136.1 coordinate 1,230, forward strand.
TCGGCACCGTGCACGTGCTGGGCAACACCTACTCCGTCCCCTCCCGTCTGGTGGGCACGACCCTCACCGTGCGGGTGCGCGCCGAGACGTGGGAAGGGTACGTCGGGACGGCCCTGGCCCTGACGGTGCCCCGGCTGCCCGGCCGCGGGGGGCACGCCATCGACTACCGGCACGTCGTCTGGTCGCTGGTGCGCAAGCCGGGGGCCTTCGCCGCCTACCGCTACCGCGACGAGCTCTTCCCGACGCTCGCCTTCCGCCGCGCCTACGACCGCCTGCGGGCGGCCCATCCCGCGCGCCCGGACCGGGCCGACCGCGAGTACGTCCGCGTCCTGTCGCTGGCGGCCAGCACCTCCGAGGCGGACGTCGAGGCCGCCCTCACCCTGCTGGCGGAGAGCGGAACGCCCCCGGTCTTCGACGCCGTGCGTGACCTCGTCCGCCCGCCGCAGCCGCCGGTGCCGGCCCTGCCGCTCCCCGTCCTCGACCTGGCCGCCTACGACCGGCTGCTGCCCTCCCACGCCTCCCCCCCGGCGCGGGCCGCCGCGGAGGCCGCCCGTGGCTAACCGAGCGCCCGCTGCCGGCGGACCCAGCGGCCCGCGGCCGACACTGCTGGCCGCCGCGGCCGACCGCCAGGCCGACCTGCAGACCCTCCTGCGGGCCCTCAACCTGCGCCACATCGCCGCCGTAGCGGGCGACCTGGCGCTGCGGGCGGCCAAGTCCGGCCTGAGCCACGAGGCCTTCCTGCACGTCCTCGCCCAGCAGGAAGTCGACGCCCGCGCCCAGCGCCGCGTCGAGCGCCTCCTGCACCGCGCCGGGCTGCCGCCGGAGAAGACCTTCCGCACCCTGCGGCTCGACCCCCTGAGTCCGACGCTTCGCCTCCAGCTCGAGCGGCTGCGCACCGGGGCCTTCGTCGCCGAGGCCGTGAACGTCATCGCCGTCGGCCCACCGGGGGTCGGCAAGAGCCATCTGGCGGCCGCCTTGGGCCACGAGCTCGTCCTGCAGGGCCACCCCGTGCTGTGGACGACCGCGGCCACCCTCGTCCAGCGCCTGCTCGCCGCCAAGCGCGATCTGCGCCTGCCGCAGGAGCTGGCCAAGCTCGACCGGTTTCCCTGCCTCGTCCTCGACGACATCGGCTACGTGCAGCACGACCGCGACGAGATGGAGGTGCTGTTTACCTTGCTGGCCGAGCGCTACGAGCGCCGCAGCGTGGTCCTGACCACGAACCTGGTCTTCTCCGACTGGAACCGGATCTTCAAGGACCCCATGACCACCGTCGCCGCCATCGACCGCGTCGTCCACCACTCGGTCATCCTCGACC
>DATLLM010000137.1:0-3676 GCA_035537855.1 Chloroflexota bacterium
CCCCCGCCCTGGCCCGCGTTCTGCCGTGAGGTGGACGACCCGACGGAGATCAGCGACCTGCTGGCGGCGCCCGACCACTACCTGTGGCTCGACCTGACCTCGCCCAGCGCCGCGGAGCTGAGCCTGATCGCCGAGGAGTTCTCCCTGCACCCGCTGGCGGTGGAGGACGCCGCCGAGCACAGCCAGCGCCCCAAGATCGAGCAGTACGACGGCTTCTACCTGATGGTCGTGTTCGCCATCTCGGCCGCCGCTGAGGCGGAGACGGCGGCGGCGGCGGAGGCGGAGGCGGCGGGGCACCTGGCCGGGACGAAGGTGCGCCTGCACGAGATCGACCTGTTCATCGGCGAGCGCTACCTGATCACGGTGCACGAGGAGCCGGTGCCCCTCTTCGAGTCCCTCGCCGGGCGCTGGCGCCAGAACCGGCGGGTGCTGGACGAGGGCATCGGCGTGCTCGTCTACACCCTGCTGGACGCCGTCGTCGACGCCTACTTCCCCATCCTGGACGGGATCGTCGACCGCATCGAAGGGCTGGAGGAGGCCCTGTTCACCGACGCGGAGCGCGGCGGCCGCCCGGCCGACCCGCGGGACGTGCACGACCTCTTCCAGGTGAAGAAGGACCTGCTGCAGATGCGCCGGGTGGTCGCCCCGGAGCGCGACGCCATGCTGGTGCTGACCCGCCAGGAGGCTAAGCTCTTCGACCGGCGCGTCACCGTCTACTTCCAGGACGTCTACGACCACATCGTGCACCTGACGGACACGATCGACGTCTACCAGGACCTGCTCACCAACGCCCTCGATTCGTACCTGGCGATCGTCTCCAACAACCTCAACCAGGTGATGAAGACCCTGACCGCGCTGACCGTGATCCTGATGGTGCCGACCCTCATCGCCGGGGTCTACGGGATGAACTTCGATCACATGCCGGAGCTGCGGTGGACGTACGGGTATCCTCTGGCGCTGGGAATCATGGGCCTGGCCGGTGCCGGGTTGTTCGTCTACTTCCGGCGCAAAGGGTGGATCTGACAGGTGGATCCGATACAGGGCGTGGTGCTGGGGATCGTCCAGGGGCTGACCGAGCCGCTGCCCGTCTCCAGCTCGGCCCACCTCGTGCTCATCCCGTGGCTCCTGGGGTGGCCGGAGCACAGCCTGACCTTCGACGTCGCCCTGCACATGGGGACGCTGGCGGCGCTGCTCATCTACTTCTGGCGGGACATCCTGATCCTGCTCCGGGCCTGGCTGCCGCCGCGCGGCGGCCCGCCGGCGCTGGGCATCGTGCCCGGCGCGGCCGCCGCCGGGGCGGGGGCGGGGGCCGGAACCGGGACGGCGCCGCTCGATTCGGAGCGCCGGCAGCAGCGCCGCCTGGGACTGGGGATCGTCATCGGCTGCATCCCGGCGGGCGTGCTCGGGGCGCTCTTCTCCGATCAGATCGAGGCCAACCTGCGCTCCCCGGCGCTGATCGCCGTCCTGCTCATCGTCGGCGCGGTGATCCTGGCCGCCGCCGACCGGGTGGGGGCGAAGCGCCTCGACCTGGCGGACGTCGGCATCACCCAGGCCCTGCTCATCGGAGTGGCGCAGGCCCTGGCCCTGGCCCCCGGCGTCTCCCGCTCCGGAATCACGCTGGCGGCGGCCCTGTTCCTGGGGCTCACCCGCGAGGCGGGCGCGCGGTTCGTCTTCTTGCTCGGCATCCCGGTCACCGCCGGGGCCGGCGTCTTCCAGCTCCGCGACCTGCTGCGCAGCGGCATCCCGCCGGACGAGCGGGCGGCGTTCTACCTCGGCGTCTTCACCTCCCTGGTGGTGGGGCTCCTGGCCATCCGCTTCCTGCTGGCGTACGTCCGGCGGCACAACCTGGACGTCTTCGTCATCTACCGCATCGTGCTCGGAATCCTGGTGCTGGTGGTCGCCGCCGTGCGCTCGGCCTCGGGCGCCGGCTGAGCGCGACGCGCGCGGGCGGCGCGGGGGTGCGCGGGGGCGGAGGTTGAGCCCCCGGCGCCGGCGGCTGCGGCCCCGGACCTGCATTTGGCCGTCCCCGAGGGCGACCAGAACCGGAATGCAACCCGCGCGGGCGAGCCTGTAACCGCCTCGAAACCGGCGGGACAGGGATCCCGTAACGGGACTGCCCTACGATTGACAGTGAGGGAATTCGTGCCCGTACGTCCGTCGCTGCTCTCCACGCTCGTCCTCGCCGGCGCCTGCAGCGCAGCCGCTGCCGGCTGGTTCGGCGTGCGCCTGGATCTGCCCCTCGCCGGGCAGGGGCCGGCGGCCATCGGGCGGCTGGCGGGGATGGGCGAGGCGGCCCCGGAGGGGCAGCCGGCGACGCCGGGAGTGCGCAATCGGGCCGCCTGGCAGCCCTCGCCGGTGCCCTCGCAGGGGGCGGCGGCGCAGGGGACGGTGCGGGCGGCGGAGCGTCCGGCGGCGCCGGGGCCGGCGGCGGCGCCCCCGCCGGATGTGCCCTTCGTGCCCATCGGGGACTCCTTCACCACCGACCGCCTCGAGGCCGCGTTCGACGGCGCCCTGCCGGAAGCGCAGGGCGAGTGGCGTGAGGTCACCTTCTTCAGCCGGGCCCTGGGGCGGGACGTGGCCTACATGGTCTGGCTCCCGCCCGGGTACAGCCCGCCGGCGGCCGGGACCGACGCGCCGGCCGCCGAGGCGCACACCTACCCCACGCTCTACCTGCTGCACGGGGCCGGCGGTCCGGCCGGCTTCGGCGTCGAGGAGTGGCTCGGCTACGCCCTGACCGAGGACCTCGACCGGCTCGTCGCTCTGGGGCTGATCGAGCCGATGATCGTCGTCCTGCCCAACGGCGAGCAGGGCTACTGGATGAACCACGCGGACGGCGGCCCGAAGTGGGCGGATTTCGTCGCCCTTGACCTGGTGAACAACGTGGACGCCACCTTCCGCACGGACGCCCGGCGTGAGCGGCGGGCCGTCGGCGGCCTCTCCATGGGCGGCCACGGCGCCCTGCAGCTGGCGATGAACCATCCGGACGTCTTCGCCGTCGCCGGGGCCCACAGCCCCACCCTGCGGCCGTTCGAGGATTCGCCCGAGTTCTTCGGCGACCAGAAGTGGTTCGCCCGCTTCGATCCCCTCTCCCTGGTGAAGAGCTCGGACGCCGCCCGGAAGGTGGCGTTCTGGATCGACGCCGGGAACGAGGACCGCTGGGGGGCGGGCGCCGCGGCCGTCGCCAGGGCGCTGGAGACGAAGCAGGCCCAGCTGACGTACCGGGTGCTGGAAGGGGAGCACGAGGGCTGGTACTGGAAGTACTATCTTCCGGAGTACCTGAATTTCTACAGCGAGGCCCTCAATGCCGCCGCCCGCACCGCCCAGGGAGCGCCGGACGTCGCCTACCGGCCCCTGGGGCCGATCTACAACAGCGCCTCCGCTGCCTCCCTGCGCGAAGCCGGCCTCTTCGCCAACTGACGCTTGATGCGTGCGGCGCTGGCCGCGGCGCGGGCCGGATCTCTCGCCGTTCTCCTCCTGCTCCCCCCCGCGCTGCCGTTCGCGCCGTTCGGCGCCCTGGCGCCGGCCGCCCTGGCGGACGAGGCCGGGCCGGCCCGGCCGGCCGGGGGGGAGACGGGCCTCGAGGCGAACGCGCTCGTCCGGCCCCTGACGGCGCTCGATCCGCCGGCGGCGCCCGACCTGCCCGACCTGCCCGACCTGCCCGATCCGCCGCCGGCGG
>DATLLM010000138.1:0-5707 GCA_035537855.1 Chloroflexota bacterium
GATTACCCCCTCCCTCCGGGAGGGGGTAATCCGTTTGCCTCCGGCGGGCGGGTGGGCTCCGCCCCCTGCACCCCCCGGGGTGGGGCGTCTGCGTCCCTTGCGGGAGTATCTGCTCCCCGCACCGGGAGGGCCTGCGCCCCCGGTGGGGCCTCTGCCCCCCGGCCGGGGCCTCTGCCCCCCGGCCGGGGACCCGCGTGCGCCCGCGGGCAGGGGGACCGTCGCCCTGCTCCCTGACCGGAGGGCCGGAATGCGCCCGCGGACCGGGGGCACCGCCCCTGCGTCCCCGGTGGGAGTACCTGCGCCCCCGGTCGGGTGTCTGCGCTCCCAGCGGGAGGGCCTGCGCCCCCGGTGGGGCCGCTGCGCTCCCAGCGGGAGTGCGTGCGCCCCCGACCGGAGGGGGAGGGCCCGCGTGCACCTGCGCACAGGGGAGTCCGCGCGCGGGAGCAATCTCATGGCTTCTTCATGAGCCCCTATCCCCCGAATGGGGGGGTCAGGCGGTCTTGAAGTCCGGCAGCGGCACGCCGAGGTCGGCGCAGGTCCGCTCCAGGGTCTGCCAGGTGACGTCCCCGAGGGGCACCGTCTGCTCCGCGATCAGCCGCCGGCGGCGGCGCTGCCCGCGCTCCCCGGGCACGAAGATCTCGTCGACCCCGGGCAGGGGCTGCGCCGCTTTGGTCTGCTCGATCTGGTCGTCCATCCGGCGCAGGAACTCGTCGCGGGGCAGGAACAGCTCAGGGTCGAGGGCGAGGAAGAACTGCCCCTCCTTGCCGTCGGTCACACCGGCGCCGCGGGCGAAGCCGGCGCCGGTGAGGACGCCGGCGAGGGCGTCCACCACCAGCGCCAGGCCGTAGCCCTTGTGGGCGGCGTGCTCGCCCCCGACGGGGAGGATGAGTCCGCCGGCGAGGTACTCCCGCGGGTCGGTGGTCGGCTCCCCGGCGGCGTCCAGGATCAGGCCCTCGGGCAGGGTCTTGCCGGCGAGCGCGGCCAGGCGCACCTTGAATCCGGCGGTGGCGCTGGTGGCCATGTCGAAGACCACCGGGTCGTGGCTCGCCGCAGGGAAGGCGTAGGCCAGGGGGTTGGTGCCGAAGGTGCGGCTGAGCCCGCCGGTGGGGGCCATCAGGGGGGTGACGTTGGCGCAGACGAAGCCGATCAGGCCCGCCCGGGCGGCCATCTCGGCGTAAGGCGCGGCGGCGATGAAGTGCCCCGAGTTCTGGAGTCCGGCGCAGGCCAGGCCGGTCTGGCCGGCTTTGTCGATGCAGCGCTGCATCGCCTCGGTGGCGCCGACCGCGCCACAGCCCCGGTCGGCGTCCAGCAGGACGCTGACCGGCGTCTCCCGCAGCACGCTCACCCGGGGCGAAGGGTTCATCGCCCCGCTCCGCATCCACCCCGCCAGCTCGCCGATGAAGAAGGCGCCGTGGTCGTCGTAGCCGCGGAGCTCGCCGTCCATCAGCACCTCGGCGATGCGCGTCGCCTGGGAGGGCGGACTACCGAGGGCCTGCAGGCAGGCTTCGAGGCACCCTTGCAGGGTGATGATCAGGACGGTGCGGCTTGCCCCGGGAGTCCCGGGAGTCTCGGGAGTCCCGGGAGTCCCGGGCCCCGCGGGACCGGCGGCGCTGGCCTCCATACTCTTGCCCTCGCTCTCACGTTTAGGGCTGCAATGGTAACCCTCTCGGGACTGGAGGTCCTGCTTCAGGGGCTCGACGGGAGCGCCCGGAGCGGCGGGGACGGTGGGGCGCTCCCAGACGCCCTGCGCGGCCAGCGCATCGGCCTGGTCACCAACCCGGCGGCCGTCGACCGGGACCTGCGCCAGGCGAGCGACCGCTTGTGGGCGGCCGGCCGGGGTGCCGGCGCCCCTTTCCGGCTGACCCGCCTGTTCGGCCCGGAGCACGGCGTGCGCGGCGATTACGTCGACGGCAGCAGCGTGCCGGACTCGGTCGACGGGGCGACCGGCCTGCCGGTGAGCAGCCTCTACGGCGAGCACCGCCGCCCGGTGGCGGCGACCCTCGAGGACGTGGACGTGCTGGTCGTCGACCTCCAGGACGTCGGGGCCCGCTTCTACACCTACCAGGTGACCGTCGCCGGCTGCCTCGAAGCCGGGGCGGCGCACGGGCGTCCGGTGGTGGTGCTCGACCGGCCGAATCCCATCGGCGGGCTGCTGGTCGAGGGGCCGGCGCTCGAGCCGGGCTTCGAGTCGTTCGTCGGGCGCCGCGGGCAGCCGGTGCGGCACGGGCTGACGCTGGGCGAGGTGGCCGCAACGGTGAACGCCGGGGAGGGCATCGGCGCCGACCTGACGGTGGTGCCCTGCGCCGGCTGGCGGCGGGCGGACTGGTGGGACGCCACCGGGCTGCCCTGGGTCATCCCCTCGCCGAACCTGCCGACGCCGGACACGGCGGCGGTCTACCCCGGCACCTGCCTGCTGGAGGGGACGCTGCTCTCCGAGGGGCGGGGGACGACCCGCCCCTTCGAGATCGTCGGCGCCCCCTGGATCGATCCCGACCGCTGGGCGGACGCCCTGAACGAGCGGGCCCTCCCGGGGGCGCGCTTCCGGCCGCAGTGGTTCCGGCCGGCGACGGCCAAGCACGCCGGCGTGCGCTGCGGCGGCGTGCAGGTGCACGTGACCGACCGGGAGGCCTTCCGCCCGGTGGCCGCCGGGGTGCAGCTGATCGAGACGGCGCGCCGGCTGTGGCCCGGGGAGTTCGGCTGGCGGCCCCCATCCCGGGACGGCGACGCCCGGGCGTCCCGGGCGATCGACCGCCTCTACGGCAGCGCAGACCTGCGCCGGCGGATCGACGCCGGCGAGGACGCCGCGTCGATCGTCGCCTCGTGGGACGGGGGGGCGTTCGAGGCGCTGCGCCGGGACGCCCTGCGCTACGCCTGAAGACAAGAACAAGAAGAAGAAGGGGAGGATTCATCCGGAGAGCCCGGAGAGCCCGGAGAGCCCGGAGAGCCCGGACAGCACGCTCTTGCGCGGGTGCGGTCGGTTGGGGGCCGCCACCCTGCGGCCGCGAGGCCGCGCCCACGCCGGCAGCGGGTGCCAGTCCGCCGCCCGCTGCCGGAAGGCACCGTCCGTGCCTCGCCCACCGGCGGGCAGTCCAAGTGCCCGGGCGACGCCCCAGGGCCGCGCGTCACCCACCGGTGGGTGACCAGGCGCCCGGGCGAACCCCCAAGGCCGTCCGCCACAAACCGGTGGGCCGTCCGGGTGCTCGGGCAATGCCGGAGGGCCGTCCCTCGCCCACGCCTGTGCGGCCGTGGACGGGGCGGCCTCGCGGCCCCCTGGCCGCGGCCCCCAGCGGGCCGCCCCCGCGCAGAGGCGCGCTCCTCGGACGAGACGCGGAGCGCTATCCGCCCCCGCCCGCGCAGAGGCGTGCTCCTCGGATGATTGCCCTTCGGGCGACTGCCCTTCGGGCGAATCTTCTTTCCGTCTAGACGCCGCTGAGCAGGGCCCGGGCGAGGATCTTCTCGGCCACCTCGACCGTCTTCACGGCGTCCCGGAAGGGGGAAGAGGTCACCTCCTCCCCGGTCTTGAGGGAGGTGATGAACTCCCGGTTCTTGGCCCGGAAGCCGCCGAAGACGAAGTTCTCGTCGCTGTCGGCGACGGCCCTGGCGTTGTAGAGCGTGCCGGCGACGTCGCCGTCGGCGTAGACGTGGGCGTCGCCCTCTTGATCGCCCTCGGCGCAGACGCCGGGGGAGTGCATCTGCACGCGGAAGATGCGCCGCCCGCTGCACCAGGAGTTCAGGACGTAGCCGGTGGCGCCGTTGGCGAAGTGCAGGGTGGCGCCGATCCAGTTGATGTCCGGCGTGCCGATGCGCTTGCACTCGCTCTCGATGCCGACCACGTCGGCGCCGCTCTGGCTGCCGCTGCCGCCGCCGCACATCCAGCGCACGGTGTCGATGGCGTGGACGGTGTCGTCCATCATGTGGTCGCGGGCCCCGGTCATCGGGCTGGGGCCCTTCTTGTAGAACTCGCAGACGGCGTGCACCACCGGCCCCCCCTCGAGCACGCGGTCGCGCAGGGCGTGCAGCAGGGGGCTGGTGCGCCGCTGGTGGCTGACCTGGGTGATGACGCCCTTCTGCTCGGCCAGGTGGGCCAGCATCTGGGCCTGGTGCCAGGTCAGCCCCAGGGGCTTCTCGACGTAGAGGTTGAGCCCTTCCTTGAGGCACCAGGCCCAGATGTCGTACATCAGGTGGGGCTGGCCGATGACGTAGACCCCGTCCGGCGCCACCCGGGAGACCATCTCCCGGTAGTCCGTGTAGCGCCCCTCGATGCCGTACCGGTCGGCCGTGCTGCGCAGGGCCTCCGGATTGAGGTCGCAGACGGCGGCGATCTCCACGTCGTCGAAGGAGGCCAGGGAGGGGTAGTGGACGCTGTTGGCCATCCGCCCGGCGCCGATCATCGCGATCCGGACGGTCTGCCGCCCGCTGCCGGGGCGGCGCCCGGCGGTCGTCTCTGTCTCGCTCATGGTCAGTCTGCGCGGCCTTCCTTGATGGCGTCGTTGACTCGCTGGTTGGCTTCGGTGAGGGCCGGCTGGGCGGTCTTCGCCCCCTTGAGGGCCAGCGTCTCGGCGCCCTCCGGCCCGTCCAGCTCGCGGTTGAGGATGGAGATCTGCACGATCGGCGGCCGGATGTGGGAGTTGGGCAGCTGGTCGACGAACTGCTTGACCCGCGGATCGACCGTGTTCCAGTACGGGTCGCGGGCGACCGCCTTGATCGTCGGCAGGCGGCCGCTGCCGGTCTTGTTCTGCACCGTCTGGAAGGTCTCGTCCGAGAGGTAGCTGGCCAGGACGAAGGCCGCCTCGGGGTCTTTGACCCCGGTGGGCAGCACGTTGGCGAAGCCGCCGGACCAGGTGTGGCTGCGACCGACGCCGGGGCCGGCGGGCGGGGCCCAGACGATCCAGTCCAGGTCCTTCTCGGCGAACATGCCGATCAGCTGGGAGTTGGAGTTGACGGTGGCGCTGAGCGTGCCGGCCTTGAACATGTCCGTCAGCCCGTTCTTGGGCTGGGCGTTGCGGAAGGCCTCGACGCCGTTGTAGCCGCCGAGCTCGTTCGCCCGGGCCACCTGCCAGTCCAGGGCGGCGATGTTCTTGGGATGGTCCATGGTCACCCGGTTGGCCTTGGCGTCGTACCAGTCTCCGCCGAAGCACCAGCCCCAGCCGAAGAGGCGCCAGTTGTTCGCCCAGGGGATGAAGCCGATGCGCTCGAAGCTCCCGGGGCGCCCCACGTTCAGCCGGCGCATGACGCCGTCGAACTCGTCGAACGTCTTGGGGGCGGTCGGGGGGATACCGGCCAGCTTGAGGTGGGCGGCGTTCACGTAGACCATCCGGGTGTCCGTCGAGTAGGGCAGGCCCCACAGCTTGCCGTCGCGGAAGACCTCGTCCCAGCACCAGGGCTGCTGGTCCTCGCCCTTGATCCCGGCCACCTTGGCGTACTTCTGGAGGTCCTGCATGATCCCCCGCTGGGAGGCCCCGAAGATGGTGTAGCGGTCGAAGACGGAGACGTCCGGGGGCGTCCCGGCGGCGACGGCCGTGACCAGCTTGGCGTCCCGGTCCTGGGTCTCCGTCATCTCCACCTTGGCCTCGGGGTACGCCTTCTGGAAGTCCGCCAGGCGGGAGACCCAGGCCTGGTAGCTGGCGTTAGTCTGCCCCCCCTCGGGCCAGTAGACCAACGGCCCGGCGATCTTGCGCCCGGCGGGACTGGCCCCGCCGGGCGCAAG
>DATLLM010000139.1:0-3846 GCA_035537855.1 Chloroflexota bacterium
CCCGGGGGCGGCCCGGGCGGCTCCGGCTCGAGCGCGCCCAGCAGCTCGGCCGCCTCGGTGGCGGTGACGCGCCCCTGGGCCACCAGGCGCAGGATGCGCAGGCGCTCGTCTTCGGGCCCGGCGGGATCGGCGCCGTCCGGCTCCGGTCCGGCGTCCTGCGGCGGACGGGGCGGTGGCGACGGCTGCTGGCCGGGTGCGCGGTCTTCGCTGCTCACGTGGTCCTCCGGGTGTCGCGTCCTGATGACGGTGACGGTGACGGTGACGGTGACGGTGACGGTGACGGTGACGGTGCTGAGGGGTGCGGGCGCGCCGCCGGGTCGCCGGCCGTCGCCGGCGGGCGGTGCGCGCGCAGCCGCCGGGCGGCTTCGGCGGCCGTGATCTCGCCCCGCTCGAGGGAATCGAGGACGGCGGCGCGGGCCGCGCGGTCCCCCTGCGCGGGGGATGCGCCCGGCGCCGGCGGCTCGAGCTTGGGGCGGGCGGCCGCCAGGGCGGCGTCGAGCCGCGCCCGGACGGTGGGGTAGGAGAGCCCCAGCTCCCGCTCCAGCTCCTTCACGTTGCCGCGGACACGCAAGAAGAGCTCGAGCAGCGAGGCGTGGGGCTCGGGCAGGTTGACCAGCCGGTCGACGGCGAACGCCCCGGCGATCTCCGTGCCGCAGTCCGGGCACTGCAGCCGGGTGATCAGCAGGGGGGCGGCGCAGGCGGGGCAGGCACCCGGCGCCTGCCCCGGTCCCGTACGTTCGCGGTGCACCTTCACATCATGCGCCGAAAGCTTCACATCTGTCAATAGTTGGGTGAAGAATGTGAGCTAACGTGGTACAATTGTAAGGTGCCGGGAGGCTTCGCCCGCTGGGGGCGGGGGCCCTGCTACAATTGCGTCGAAGAGGACGTCTGGTGAAGCCTGAAATCCATCCCAACTACTACCCCACCGCGGTCGTGACCTGCGCCTGCGGGAACACCTTCATGACCGGCTCGACGCGCCCGGAGCTGCGGGTCGAGATCTGCTCCAACTGCCACCCGTTCTACACCGGGCAGCAGCGCATCGTGGACACGGCCGGGCAGGTCGAGCGCTTCCAGCGCCGGTTCGGGATCAACCGCGGCCGGTAGCGCCGGCGGCGCCCGCGGCGGACAGAGGCAGGGCAGCAGCGCCCTGCCTCTCTTCGTGTCTGCGCCGGGTCGGGCGCCGTCGCGGTCGGGGCCGGACGCGCCGCCCGGTCGATCCGCTCGTCGAGTCCACCCGGCGCGGCGCCGGCGCCGCGCCGGGAGCGCGGAGGGGGAGGGGCGACCGTGAGCGAGGCGTTCCACTACGGCGGTCAGGCCGTGATCGAGGGCGTGATGATGCGCGGGCGCCAGGCGATGGCCGTCGCCGTCCGCCACCCCTCGGGCGAGGTCGTCGTCCACGGGGAGCCCCTCAACCGCGGCGTCTACCGCAGCCCCTGGGCGAAGCGTCCCCTCATCCGCGGCGCCCTCCTGCTCTGGGACACCCTCGTGCTCGGCACCCGGGCCCTGGTCTACTCCGCGTCGGTCGCCATGGCCGACGAAGAGGAGGAGGAAGCGGACGCCAAGACGGCGCCCGCCGGCGGCCCGACCGGCGCGAACGGCGCCGGCGACGGCGCCGGGGAAACCGCCCCCTCCCGGACGGTGGCCGAGCAGTCCGCCGCCGCCGCCGAGGAGGCGTTCGGGGGCAAGATGCTGTGGGGCATGATGGCCATGTCGCTCGCCTTCGGCGTCGGCATCTTCTTCATCGCCCCCCTGCTGCTGACCCGCCTCGTCGACCCCTTCCTGCCCACCGCGCTGCACAGCGTGCTGGTGGAGGGGAGCATCCGCATCGCCCTGTTCTTCGGCTACGTCTGGCTCATCGGGCGCCTGCCGGACGTCCGGCGCGTCTTCGCCTACCACGGCGCCGAGCACAAGGCCATCAACGCCCTGGAAGCGGGCGAGCCCCTGGCCCCCGCCGGCGTCGGCCGCTACAGCGTGGCCCATCCCCGCTGCGGCACGAGCTTCCTGCTGGTGGTGGTCGTGCTCTCGATCTTCGTCTTCGGGCTGCTGGGACGCCCCGCCCTCCCGGTGCGGATCGTCTCCCGGGTGGCCCTCGTCCCGGTGGTGGCGGCCGTCGCCTACGAGGTGATTCGCTTCGCCGCCCGGCGCCCGCGCAACCCGGCGGTGCGCGTCATCCTGGCGCCGGGGATGGCCCTGCAGAAGCTGACCACCCGCGAGCCGGACGCCTCCCAGGTGGAGGTGGCGATCGCCGCCTTGAAGCGCGTCATGGAAATGGACGGGCTGGCGGCGCCGGCCGTGACGCCGCCGGCGCCGCCGGCGGTGGTGTAGTTTGGAGCGACGACCGTGCAAGACCGATTGGCGCAGATCGAAGCGCGCTACGAGCAGCTGAACGAGCTGCTGTCCGACCCGGCGGTGCTCGCCGAGCCCCGCGAGGTGCAGCGCTACTCCCGGGAGCAGTCCTCCCTGGCGGACGTGGTCGCCCTGCTCCGAGAGCGCCGCAAGGTGCAGGAGGAGGTCGCCGGCGCCCGCGCCCTGTTGAGCGAGGGACCGGACGCCGAGCTGGCCGAGCTGGCCCGCGACGAGGTGCGCCAGCTCGAAGCGCGGGAGAGCGAGCTGCAGGACGCCCTGCGCGTCGCCCTGCTCCCGCGCGATCCCAACGACGACAAGAACGTCATCGTGGAGATCAGGGCCGGCGCCGGGGGCGACGAGGCCGGCCTCTTCGCCGCCGACCTGTTCCGGATGTACAGCCGCTACGCCGAGCGGCAGGGCTGGCAGACCGACCTGATCAGCGCCGGGGAGACGGGCGTCGGCGGCTTCCGCGAGGTGATCTTCGAGGTCAAGGGCGACGGCGCCTACTCCCGCCTCAAGTACGAGAGCGGCGTCCACCGCGTCCAGCGCGTCCCGGCCACCGAAGCGGCCGGCCGGATTCACACCTCAACCGCCACCGTCGCCGTGCTCCCCGAGGCGGAGGAGGTCGACCTGGAGATCGATCCCAACGACCTGGCCATCGACGTCTACCGCGCCGGCGGGCACGGCGGGCAGGGCGTGAACACCACCGACTCGGCGGTGCGCATCACCCACAAGCCGACCGGCCTGGTGGTCACCTGCCAGGACGAGCGCTCGCAGCTCAAGAACAAGGCCCGGGCGATGGCCGTGCTGCGCTCGCGCTTGCTCGACATCGAGGAGTCCCGGCGGGCCAGCGAGCTCGGCGAGGCCCGGCGCTCCCAGGTGGGCACCGGCGACCGCAGCGAGAAGATCCGCACCTACAACTTCCCCCAGGACCGGGTCACCGACCACCGCATCGGGGTGACGGTGCACAACCTGCCGGGGATCATGGACGGGGCGATCGACGACCTCATCCGCCGCCTGACCGAGGCCGACCAGGCGGCCCGGCTGTCCGCCGGGGTCGCCGTCTAGGAGACCGCCGGTCGTCGAGCGACCCGCGCTGCGCTTGGCGCGCCGCACTCGGAACGCCCGCCCGACGGGACGCGGGACCGCCGGCGGCGGGCGACCCCGCGGCGCGAACGCCGGGACGCCCGCCGCACGCGGAACGCCCGCCCGCCGGGACACGGGTCCGCCGGGGGAGGGCTCAAAATGAGGTCAGTCGCCGGCGGCGGCGAGGGCCTCGGCCCGGGGCGGCTCGGCCGCGACCGCGGCCGGACGGCGCGGCCGGACGAGCAGAGAGACGCCGGCGGCGATCAGCACGAGCAAAGTCGAGCCGGCGAAGACGGTGCTGAAGCCGACCAGCATCGCCTCCGGGGGCGCCCCGATGGCCCCTCCGTCCGGGTCGGGGGCTCCCAGCGCGGCGCTGGCGGCGAGGACGACCGCCGACCAGACCACCCCGGAGAT
>DATLLM010000140.1:0-2204 GCA_035537855.1 Chloroflexota bacterium
GGTGCCACGGCTGCACCTTCTCCGCGCCCACCCGTCGGCCGTCGCGCTCGGCGCGGAGAAGGTGCAGCCGTGGCACCAGGACCGGCAGGCGGTGGTGTACGTCCGCCAGTCCACCGCCCAGCAGGTCCTCGACCACCAGGAGTCGGCTCGGCTGCAGTACGGGCTAACCACCCGGGCGCAGGCGCTGGGCTGGGCGCCCGACCGCATCCTGGTCATCGACGACGACCAGGGGAAGTCGGGGGCCAGTGCCGTGGAGCGGGCGGGCTTCCAGCGCCTGGTGTCGGAGGTCAGCCTGGACCACGTCGGGCTCATCCTGGGGGTGGAGATGTCGCGGCTGGCCCGCTCCAACGCCGACTGGCACCGGCTGCTGGAGCTGTGCGCGCTCTTCGGCACGCTGCTCGCCGACGCCGACGGCCTCTATGATCCGGCGCACTACAACGACCGCCTGCTGTTGGGGCTCAAGGGCACCATGAGCGAAGCCGAGTTGCACCTGCTCAAGCAGCGGATGTACCAGGGCAAGCTCAACAAGGCGCGGCGCGGGGAGCTGGCCGTGCCGGTGCCGACCGGCTATGTGCGCCGGCCCGCGGGGGACGTGGCGTTCGACCCCGACGAGCAGGCGCAGCACGTCGTCCGCCTGGTCTTCCGCAAGTTTGGGGAGCTGGGCACCCTCAATGCGGTGCTGCGCTACCTGGTGGCGCACGAGATCCGGCTGGGCATCCGCGTCCGGGAGGGGGAGGGCAAGGGCGAGCTGGCGTGGCGCCGGCCGAACCGGATGACGCTGCAGAACCTGCTCAAGAACCCCATCTATGCGGGGGCCTACGCCTACGGGCGGCGGCCGGTCGACCCGCGGCGGCAGGCGCCCGGCCGCGCCGGCACCGGCCGGACCACGGCCGCCGCCGCGGACTGGGTGGCGCTGCTGCGGGGCCGGAATCCGGCCTACATCACCTGGGACGACTACGAACGGAATCTGGCCCGGTTGCGGGAGAACCAGGCGCGCGCCGACGCCAGGGGCGCCGTCCGCCCGGGCCCGGCCCTCTTGGCGGGGCTGCTCGTCTGCGCCCGCTGCGGCCGCCGGCTGTTCGTGCGGTACGGCGGGGGCGCCGCCCGGCGGGTGACCTACGTCTGCGGCCGGGCGCGCGCCGACTACGGGGGCCCGGCCTGCCAATCGCTCGCCGGGGCCGCCCTGGAGCGCTTCGTCAGCCAGCAGGCGTTGGCGGCGCTGGCGCCGGCCGCCCTGGAGCTGTCGCTCGCCGCGGCCCAGACGCTGGAGCGCGAGCGCGCTGACCTCCTCCGGCTGTGGCAGCAGCGGCGGGAGCGCGCCGCCTTCGAGGCCGACCGCGCCGCGCGCCGGTTCCGGCTGGCGGAACCAGAACACCGACTCGTCGCGCGCCAGTTAGAGCGAGAGTGGGAGGACACCCTGGCCGCCCAGCAACGGCTCGAGGAAGGGTACGCGCGGTTCCTGCGGACCCCACCGCGGGGACTCTCCGAGGCGGAGCGCGATCGCATCCGCCGGCTGGCCAGCGACGTGCCGGCGCTGTGGCACGCACCGGAGACGACCGTCGCCGAGCGCAAGGAGATCCTCCGCCAGTTGGTCGAGCGGGTGGTCGTGGCCGTGGTCGGGGACAGCGAGCGTGTCGGCGTCACCATCCACTGGGCGGGGGGCCTGCAGACGGCCGGCGAGGTCATCCGCCCGGTCGCCCGCCTCGCGCAGTTGAGCACCTATGCGGTCCTCTGCGCCCGCGCGCAGACCCTCGCCGCCGAGGGGCTGTCCGCGGCCGCGCTCGCCGCGCGCCTGAATGCGGAAGGCTTTCGCCCGCCCAAGCGCCGCGAGCAGTTCGGGCGCCAGGGCGTCGCCGACCTCCTGCGCCAACTCGGCCGCGACGTCCCGCACTCCCGCTCGGTGTCGCGGGAAGGGCTCGGGCCGCAGGAGTGGTGGCTCCCGGAATTGGCCCGCACCCTGCCGATGCCCGAGGTCACCCTCTACACCTGGGTCCGGCGGGGGTGGCTCCGCGCCCACCAGCAAGCCCAGCCGCCCCACCGGTGGATCCTGTGGGCCGACGTGGCCGAGGTCGAGCGGCTTCGTAGCCGCCACCAGCGCCCCGCCAGCGCTGGCGGGGCCGACCCGGTGACGGCGGCAGCGCCGACCGCCCCGGCAGGCGTCACGCCCAGAGCCGGGGATGATTAGGTATGACACAATCGAGGGC
>DATLLM010000141.1:0-4138 GCA_035537855.1 Chloroflexota bacterium
CGCCGGGACGGGCAGCACCCCCGCCGCCGGGGCGCCCGCCGCCGGCGGCACGCCGAAGCGCGGGGGCACGGCGATCATCGTCACCGACGGCGATCCCACCACCCTGAACATGGCCACCACCACCGGCAACACGCCGGGGGACATCGGGGCCAAGATCTTCGACGGCCTGGTCTGGCTGGAGACGGGGACGTTCAACCCCCAGCCCTCCCTGGCCAGCTCCTGGACGGTGGCCCCGGACGGCCTGACCTACAGCTTCAAGCTGCGCCCCAACGTCAAGTGGCACGACGGCCAGGACTTCACCAGCGCCGACGTCAAGTACACCTACGAGGAGGTGCTGCGCCGCTTCCACCCCCGCTCCTCCGGCCCCCTGACCCGGCTGCTGGACGGGATCGACACCCCTGACCCGCTCAGCGTCACCGTCCGCTTGAAGGAGCCGTACGCCCCCTTCCTGATCCAGCAGACGGTCTTCGACTCCCCCATCCTCCCCCGCCACCTCTACGAGGGGACGGACGTGATGAACAACCCGGCGAACCAGAAGCCGGTGGGCACCGGGCCGTTCAAGCTGGCGGAGTGGAATCGCGGCGCCAGCCTGCGCCTGAATCGCAACGACGCCTACTGGGAGCAGGGCAAGCCGTACCTGGACACCCTCGTCTACAGCATCGTCCCTCAGCCGCCCAACCGCTCGACCGGGCTGGAGACGGGCGAGCTGGACTTCGTCGTCGACTTCTACCTGTCCAAGGCGGACGCCAACCGCCTGATCGCCAACCAGAAGCTGCAGTCCAGGCGCGGCCAGGGGTCGCCCAACATCTACTTCCTGAGCATGAACACCCACACCCCGGCCCTGGCCAAGCCGGAGGTGCGCCAGGCCCTGGCCCACGCCATCAACCGGGAGACCCTCGTGCAGCAGGCCGCCGGGGGCTTCGCCCGGGCCGGCAACGGGGCCTTCGGCGAGGGCTTCAAGTGGCTGTTCAACGACGAAATCAGCTACGCCAGGAAGTACCCCTTCTCGGTGGACAGGGCCAAGGCCCTGCTCGCCCAGGCCGGCCTCGGCGCCAACACCACCCTGCGCTGCCTCTACGATTCCGCCCGCCCGCAGATGGTCGCCTCGGGGCAGATCATCCGCGACGCCCTCCGCCCCCTGGGGATCACCGTCGATCTGCAGCCCCTGGAGACGGCGGTCATGGTGCAGAAGGTGTTCATCGACCGGGACTACGACCTGACGGTGCAGTCCTTTACGTCGAGCGGCGACCCGGCCATCGGCTACCACCGCCTCTACGTCACCACCGAGGCCCGGGCCCAGTACAACAACGCCACCTTCTACTCCAACCCGCGGGTGGACGAATTGCTGGGCAAGGGGTCGACCGCGACCACGCCCCAGGACCGGGCCCCCTTCTACAAGGAAGCCCAGGTGATCCTGAACAACGACCTGCCCTCCCTCGTCCTCTTCGAGGAGCTGGGCGTGGACGTGGCCACCCGGAAGCTCAGCGGGCTGTGGAAGTCCTGGGACTCCCGCGACCGCTGGGGCGACGTCTGGATCAATCAGTAGACCGGGACGCCGGGACGCCGGGACGCCGGGACGCCGGGGCCACGCTCCCGGTGCCGCGCGCGTCAGCCGACGAAGAGCATCGCCCCGGCGTCGCGCACGAAGCCGGCGGCCTCGAGCAGGGGGACGCCGGGGGAGCCCAGCACCGGCTCCCCCGCCCAGCGCTCCAGCTTGAGGCGCTCGGTGCCCCGCCGCCGGGCCACCCACCAGCGGGCCAGGGCGCGCAGCGCCGGGACGAGGGCGGGATGCTGGGGGTCGACGGCGACGCCCGCCCCCCCGTCCTCGAACGCCGCCACCGGCCCGCCACCGGCCAGGGCGACCGCGGTCGAGGCGACGCGCGCAAAGCGCAGCGCCCCGCCGAAGGCGTCCGTGCCGTAGAGCTGCGCCGGGTCGGCCGCCGAGAGCACCGCCAGTCCGCCGCCGGCGCCACCGGCGCCACCGGCGCCCGGCGTGGCGAGCGCCCCGTTGACCGCCCGCAGCCGCTCGACCACATCCGGCAGGGCGTACTGCACGCCGGGGAGCCCCTCGACGAAGTACCCCCGCCGCACCTCGCCGCGCAGCTCGAGGTGGGCCAGCGCCGGCTGGAGGCGCTCCCAGGACAGGGCGGCCGGCTCCCGCTCCAGGGCCGCTTTGGTCACCACCCCCCAGCGGGCGAGCAGCTGGCGCGCCTGGCGCAGCGACCGCTCGGCGTCCTCCAGCGGCTTCCCCAGCAGGCTCGGCCGGTGCACGAGCGACCACCGCCCGGTCCAGCCGGAGACGATCCCGCCGCCGGCGGGGCCGGCCCCGCCGGCGCCGTAGCCCCCGTAGCTCCCGAAGCCCCCGTAGCTCACCTCCCGCGCCCGGCGCCGGGCGTCCCGCAGCCGCCCCGGCGTCATGTGCCGCGGGCGCCCGGCCATCCGGGCGGCGAGCTGCGTCTCCAGGCTGCTGCGCTGCCGCGGGCGCACCGCGGGCGGCGGGTCGTAGCCGAGCACGGCGCGCAGCGCGGCCAGGGTGTCGTTCGTCACCAGGCCGGCCAGGACGAGCTCGACCAGCGCCGCCTGGGCCTCCGCCCGGCGCAGCTCGGCGAGCTCGGCCACGTCCGCCAGCAGGGCCGCCCCCTCGGCGCTGAGGCAGTCGTACACCGTCCGGGCCGGCGGGCTGAGCCCCTCCAGGGCGGACTCGTCGGGGCGCCGCTCGAGGAACAGGCCCCCTTCGCCGCGGAAGAAGAAGCGCACCCGCGCCCGGCGGGCGTCCCTGCCCCCCTCGGCGACCCACATCACCTCGCCCGACCCGCAGCGCTCGGCCAGCAGGGCCGGGTCGAAGTCCTCCAGGCGCGCCGGCAGGACGTCCCGCTCCCAGGCGATCCCGGGCACGGCGACGCCCCTGAGCTGCTGCAGCACCCGGTTCAGCGAGACGCCGCTGCCCCTGCCCCTGCCCCTGCCGTCCGGCTCCCCGTCCGGCTCCGGTGGCCCCGCCGGCCCCTGGCCGTCTCCGACCTCCTGCCAGCGGCGCAGGAACTCGGCGTAGGCCCCGAGCGGTACCGGCCGCACCTCCCGGCGGAGCAGGGTCAGGGTGCGCCGGTGCATCTGCTCCAGGGTGCGCCGGTCGATCCACTGCTCCGGGCCCGCCGCCGGCCCGCCGGCGGCGGTGAAGCGCCCGGAGACGGCGTCCTCGCCCAGGGTCCGCAGCGTCCCGGTCACCGCCGCCGCGTCCAGCCCGTAGCGGCGGGCCAGGTCGCCGGCGGTCGTCGGCCCGCTGTGCATCAGGCGCCGGCGCAGCACCGGGAGCGGGTTGCGGCTCAGGGCGTCGTACTCCGCCAGGCGCTCGGCGTGCACCCAGCGCCGCTCCCCGCCGAGCACCCGGGGGACGAGCCGCCCGGCGGCGGCCAGGTCACGCGTCCACGTCCGCCAGGCGCCGCCCTCCGCCTCGGGCAGGCAGCGGGCGGCGATCTCCGCGTCCGACAGGTCGCCCAGCTCGTAGAGCAGCTGGGCCAGCTCCTCCGTGCTGCGGGCCCGCCCCTCGGGCGCCGTCCGGTCGACGCGCGCCGTCACCTCGGCGACGGCGTCCGGCTTGAGCAGCTCGGCCAGCGTCCCGTCCTGCAGCAGATCCGCCAGCAGGGTGCGGTTGAGGGAGAGGGCGGCCAGCTGGCGCTCGCCGCGGGGGGCGTCGTACTCGTAGACGTACTGCATCGCCATGCGGTAGTCCAGGCCCATCGCCACCGGCGAGGGCACCTCGGACTCGCGCACCCCCACCCGGATCTCCCCGCGCTGGATGCGGTCGAGCACCTCCGTCAGCCCGTCCAGGTCCATCACGTCCCGCAGACAGTCGCGGTACGTCTCCAGCAGGATGGGGAAGTCGTCGAAGCCGCGCACGGCCTGCAGCAGGTCCTTCGCCCGCAGGCGGGAGAGCCACAGCGGGGTGCGCTTCCCCGCCCGCTCCCGCGGCAGGAGCAGGGCCCGCCCGGCGTTCATCCGGAACTGCGCCCCGAAGACGGCCGAGCCGGGCAGCTCGGCCAGCAGCCGCTCCCGGGCCTCGGCGCCGGTCAGGCGGACGACCACGCCGATCACCGCCTCGGCGGACGGCGGCTCCCCGCCGGCCGCCGAGGCGGTGATCGGC
>DATLLM010000142.1:0-2138 GCA_035537855.1 Chloroflexota bacterium
CCCCCGCCCGGTGCGCGGCCCGTCCGCCGGCCGCAGGGTGGTGGCGAGCAGCCCGAGCGCGGCCACGAGGGCCAGGCCCGCCACGCAGAGGTTCACCCCGCGCCAGCCCAGATGGGCGCCGACCCAGGCGGCGAGCGGCACCCCGACCAGCAGGGTGAGCGACTGCCCGGCCATGACCCAGCCCAGCGCCCGGCCGCGCTGGCGGTCCACCGTGCGGGCCGAGGCCTCCGCCATGAGCACGCCGGTGAAGGCGCCGGCGCAGCCGCCCGCGAGCGTCGCCCAGGCGGCGACGCCGAGGAAGCTCCCCGAGGCGGCGACCCCGACCATGCACAGCGCGAGCGCCACTGGCCCGCCGACCAGGAACGGCCGGCGCCCCCACCGGTCCGACCCCGCGCCCGCCGCCAGCGAGGCGGCGCCCCAGGCCACCGAGGTCATCGCCATCAGGTTGGCCACCAGCGGCAGGCCGGTGTCGAGGTCCCGGGCCATGTCGAGCAGGAAGGGGGCGCGCGTCGCGCCGCTGCTGGAGGCGGCGAACATGCCGAGGCAGGCGGCCGCGAGCAGCGCCCGGGGCATCGGCGGGAGGGCCGCCGGCGCGGCGGTGCTTGCGGGAGGCATGAGCCAGGGTATCGCGCGGCGCGCCGGGGCGGGGAAGAGCACGCGGCGCATGGCCGCCACACCACCGGCGCCCGCCGACCGGCAGGGCACGTGCGCCACCCGGAGGCCGGCGGCCTTCTGATACCAGCGCGCGGTGGCTTTGACTCCGGGGTATCCTGAGGCGCTCTCCCGTGATTCCCTCCCCCGAGTAGGTGCGGAGCGGAGGGGGCGATGGTGGCGGTGGCGATCACGCGGACGGAGCTGACGGCGGCCGACCTGCGCGGCGCGGCGGCGCGGGCCCGGGATGCGGACGCGGTGCGGCGGATGCTGGCGCTCGCCCTGGTGCTGGAGGGACACTCCCGGGCGGAGGCGGCCGAGGCCTGCGGCATGGACCGGCAGACCTTGCGCGACTGGATTCATCGCTACAACGCCGAGGGGCTCGCCGGCCTGTCCGACCGGCGCCCGCCGGGGCGCAGGCCGCATCTCACCGCGGAGCAGCGGGCGGAGGTGGCCGGCTGGGTCGAGCGGGGGCCGGAGCTGGAGAGGGACGGCGTGGTGCGCTGGCGGCGGGTGGACCTGCGGGCCCGGATCGAGCGGGCCTTCGCGGTGCGGCTGCACCCGGCCACCGTGGGCAAGCTGCTGCGCAAGCTCCGATTCCGCCGCCTGTCGGTGCGGCCGCAGCATCCGCGGAGCGATGCCGCGGAGCAGGAGGCGTTCAGGGGGGCTTCGCCGAGCGCGCGCGGGCCGTCCTCCCCGCGTCCGCCCAGGGCAAATCGATCGAGGTCTGGTTCAGCGATGAAGCCAGAGTGGGCCAGCAGGGGACACTGACCCGCGTCTGGGCCCGAAGGGGCACCCGCCCGCGCGCCCCGCGCGACCGGCGCTACACCTCGGCCTGGCTGTTCGGCGCGGTCTGCCCGGCGCGGCGCGTCGGCGCCGCGGTGGTGATGCCGGAGGCGAACACCGAGGCCATGGAGGCGCACCTGGCCGAGATCGGCCGGCGGGTCAGGCCCGGCGCGCACGCCGTGCTCGTCCTCGACGGAGCGGGTTGGCACACCACGCCGAAGCTGTGCATCCCCGACAACATCAGCCTGCTCCCGCTGCCGCCGTATGCGCCCGAACTGAACCCGGTCGAGACCATCTGGGAGTTCCTGCGGCAGAACCTGCTGAGCCACCGCGTCTGGGAGAGCTACGACGTCATCGTGGATGCCTGCTGTGCCGCGTGGAACTGGTTGATGCAGATGCCCGATCAGATCGCCACCATCACCGCCCGTCCTTGGGCACAGGTCAAAGTCTAAGCGCGTTGGTATTAGCGAGGCCACGAAGCACATCGTCAAGGATGCGCTCGAGGACGACCACAAGACGGCGGCTGGGGCGTGGCTTGCCCATGCGCTTGAGCAGCTTGTCGCCAGGGCACGGGAGTGGCTGGGGCTGTGACCGGCCGGAAGCGCGCCGCTGCCCTGCCGCCGGGGGAGGACTACCAGGCCATGTACGCCGCAGCCGACCGCTACCGCGCCCGCTTCGGGGAGGGGCCGCCGGTCTGGCAG
>DATLLM010000143.1:0-5781 GCA_035537855.1 Chloroflexota bacterium
CACCGGGGCCGTGCTGCCGTCGAGGGAGGGCACGGCCGCCAGGGGCAGCCGGACCATCGTGCGCAGCAGATCGGCCAGGGCCCGCAGCCGGGGGTCGGCGTGCCCGGCCAGGGCGCTGAGCGTGGCCGACGCCTCCGGCTGGCGGAAGTCGTCGTCCCGCAGCAGCAGGAACTCCTCCCCCGCCCCGGTCCTCTCCCAGAGCGAGGCGTCGGCGGCGAGCGCGACCAGCGCGGTGTAGATCACCCAGGAGGAGAACCGGTCCGTCTCGGGCCCGAAGTCGGTCTCCGTGCGCTGCGGGTGCTGGTAGTGGCGGTGCCCCAGCTCGTGGCTGCGCCGGCCGGCCAGCGCCGGGACGTACATCCCGTCGTAGTCGATCAGCTTGGGCCGCCCGTCAACGACCAGCACGTTGCCGTGCTGCAGGTCGCCGTGGGCGATCCCCGCGGCTTGCAGGGCCGCGGTCATCTCCAGCCAGCCGGCCGCCAGGTCGAGCAGGGCGGAAGGCTGCCCCAGGTGCCGGCGGACGTACTCGTGCAGGGGCGTCCCCTGCACCCACGCCATCTTCAGCACGGGGTACCACTGGCCACGCACGCGCACGCCGCGGGGCAGATACTCGAACCCCACCGTGTACGGTAGGCGCGCCTCTTGCAGCCGGCGGCTGATCTCGGCGTAGCGCAGCTGCTGGTCGGTCACCGGGTGCAGGAAGCAGCGCACCGCCCAGACGTCGGTCCCGCTGACCACCCGGTAGACGCTGGCGAAGTTGCCGGAGATCGGCCGGGGCAGGCCGAGGACGTCCAGGCCGACCCGGCCGGCCTGCAGCCCGGGGTCGTCCAGATTCGCCCGGAGGTTCTGAATCGCCTCCTGGTACTCCTGCGGGGTTGGCCAGACCATGGGCAGGCGTCGCCCCTCACCTGCCCCTCAGCGCAGGACGACGCGGAGCAGCACGACGTCGTCGTTGCGCAGGTGTCGCTCCCGGCGCGCGGCGTCCACCCAGGCGCCGAAGGCGGACTGCGTCGCCCGCTCCAGGACCTGCCAGGGGCGCTCCCCCCGCTCGACGGCGCCGAGGAACCAGGCCGCCAGGGCGTCGGTCATCAGATAAAAGGTATCGCCTGCGCGGCACCCCCCGTCGGCCCGGCGGACGTGCGCCGCCAGGCCGGCGTTCGCCGCCGGCTCGGTGGAGATCAGCGCCGGGCGGCTGCCGAAGGCCGCCGCCGAGTCGAGCGGAAAGGCCACCACCAGGGCGTCGTCGCGCACCTGGAAGAGGCAACTGTCCCCGGCGGCGACGGCCTCCCAGCGCAGCCCCCCCTCGCTCCCGCCGGCGGCGCCGGCCGGCGCCCCGCAGAGGCGCAGCCCGGCGAAGGCGGCGAACGCCCCGCTGCGCAGCTTCTCCTCGGCGTACCAGGGCAGCGCGCGCCCCCCCACCCGCCGGCGCCAGTAGCGGCCCCAGCGGGGCAGGCCCTCCAGCAGCGTCTCCGCCGCCAGCCCCACCCGGCCGTGCAGGCGCACCAGCGTGCTCGCCCACAGCCCGGAGAACGACGCCTCCGTCGCCCCGTCCGCCACCGCAAACCGCGCCCCGGCGGCCGAATCCGTGGCCCCGCTCGCGGCCCGGGAGGGGTAGCAGGCGTCCTCCATCTCCTCCGGCGCGTTGCCCGCTTTCTGCACCCGGTACGGCTGCGCCGCCCAGCGCACGGCGCCGTCCGCCGGCGCTTCCGGCGGCCCCGCGCTCACCGCAGATTGCTCGGCCGCGTCCCGATGTCCAGGAACCGGATCACCGTCACCATGTCGCTGTTGAAGACGAAGCCCCTGGCCCCCGGCGCGGCGGCGAACCCCTCATCCCGGGCGAACGAGAGCATAAAGTCCGGCAGCTCGCTGGACAGCCCGAACAGCAGACGGGCGTACTGATCCGGCAGCGTCGCCTCCGCGGCCGGGAACTGCACCGGCGCCGCCGACTGCGACGAGATGTGCAGGGTGAACAGCAGGCAGGCCCCGTCGCTCGTGCGCAGGGCCTTGATCCGCTCGGCGATCTCCGTCGGGTCGCCGTCCGTGGACTCCCCGTCGGTGATGTTGATCACGATGGGCGGGAAGCTCAGGTTGTGCTCCTGCACCCATCCGCCGAGCAGCGTCTCCGCCTGGCGCATCGCCTGGCACATCGGCGTGCCCCCGTTGGCCACGGGGTCGAACCAGATGGGCAGCTTCACCGTCTGGTCGACCAGCCCGCCGGCCCCGTCCTCCACCTTGCGCGTCCGCTCCTCGACGCGCGCGGGAGAGTCGGCGATCTCGCTGATCGGCACCAGATCGCGCCCCGCCAGGGGGCCGCCCAGGGCCGGCCCGACGCCGGCCCCGTAGCCGATCACCCCCACCTGGTAGTAGTCCCGCACGCCCTCGGACTTGGCGCACTTGATGACCAGATTCTGCAGCAGGCGGTTGACGGCGTCGGCCACGCTCTGGGCCTTCGCCCGCGTCCCCGCCGCCGGGGCGTCCGCCCCCATCGCCGGCGGGGCGGGGTCCTGCATCGAGCCGGACTGGTCGATCAAGAACAGGAAGCACGACGGATTCGTGCGACTGATCTCCGCGCTGTACGCCATCGCTCTCTCCGCCCCCCGGGTTAACCGCGCCGCCGCCGTTCGTCTTCCAGGTCGAGCCGGGCCTGCGCTTCCGGGGACAGCGCCAGCGCGTCCACCTGCGCCTGGTCCGGCTCCCAGCGCAGCGCCGCCAGCCCGTCACGCAGCGTCCCGTCGTCCGCCACCGCGATCCCCTCCGCCCGCAACCGCTCGATCTGGCGCCACGTCCCGGCGTCCTCCGGGTGGGTGGACACCCGCCCCTGGGCGTTGATCACCCGCTGCCAGGGCACCGCCGGCGAGAGCCCGGGGGGCAGGGAGTGCAGCGCCCACCCCACCTGGCGGGCCTGCCGCGGGGCGCCGCACCACAGGGCGACGTCGCCGTACGTCGCCACCCGGCCGTACGGGATCAAGCGCACGGCGGCGTAGATCCGGTTCCGAAAGTCGCTCTCCGGCCGCTGCCGCATCCGCCTGCCCGGTCCATTCTCTCACGCCCGCCCCGGCTCCGGGGCCGCCGGGGCCGCCGGGGCCGCCGGGGCCGCCGGGGCCGCTTACTGCTCGCCGAGCTGCGTCAGCAGCCCCTGCGTGTTCCCCGGATCGACGTTCAGAATGCGCCACCCCGCGGCCGTATCGATCGGCCCGTCCTTCGTCAGCGCCCCCAGGTGCAGCCCGCAGCCCTGCACCGCCGCCGCCGCCGCCGTGAGGGGCCGGTCCGTGGTGTAGGCGATGTGGTGCAGCGCCCCCGCCGGGTTGGCCCGCAGGAACTCGGCGTAGGGCCCGGATTCGGACGTCGGCAGGATCAGCTCGATCCCCGTCTTCCCGTCTCCCAGGCGGAACACGGCCACCTCGAAGTCCAGCCCCGGTCCGGCGTCGGCCCGCCGGTGGAGCGGCAGGCCGAGCGTCTCGGTGTAGAACGCGATCGCCGTATCCAGGTCCGGGACGACGTAGCCGACGTGGTGCAGACCGGTGAGCATGACTCCAAGACTCCTGCCCGGCAGTTGTGGCGCCCGGGAGTATAGCCCGCGTCCGCCGCTCCCTCTCCCCTCGATGCTGCTACACTTCCTTTCTGTTTCCCTCCAGCGAGAGGAGCGCGTAGAGACCGATGCGGGCCACAGCAGCCATCGGGCGCGGCGCGGGGATCGTCCTGCTCGCCGGCGCCTTCCTCCTGGCCGGTACGGGATGCGACATCCTGGCCTCAGCCCCGGAAGCGACGCCGACGCCCGGCGTCCGCGCCACCCCCACGCCGCAGCGCGCCGAGACGCAGGTGCGCCGGGGCACGATCGTCGACGCCATCCGCGTCCTCGGGCGCGTCGTCTCCTCCCAGGAAGCCGACCTCTCCTTCCGGAACTCGGGGCGCATCCGCGAGGTCTACGTCCAGCCCGGCGACATGGTCACCGCCGGCCAGGTGCTGGCCGAGCTCGACCAGCGCGACCTCCCCTGGAATCTCGCCAAGGCCCGGGTGACCGTCGAGCAGGCCCGCCTCAAGCTCGCCGCCGCGCAGGCCAAGGACGTCGTCGACGACAGCGCCATCGATCGCTTCGCCATCCGGGCCGCCCAGATCGGCGTCGGCCAGGCCGAGCTGAACGTGCAGCGGCTGCAGGCCGGCCCCCTCCCGGCGGACGTCAAGAAGGCCGAGGCGGACGTCGCCGCCCGGCAGGCGGAGCTGGACAAGGCCCGCTTCGACGTCCTGGACAAGGAGGCCGCCCTCACCGCCAAGCAGGCCGAGCTCGACCTCAAACAGCGCGGCCCCGATCCCCTCGCCCTCCTCCAGGCCCAGGCCGACGTCGACGCCGCCAGGGTCAAGGTCGACCAGCTCGGCGCCGGCGTCCGCGCCGAGGACGTGCGCGCCGCCGAGATCGCCCTGGATCAGGAGCGCACCAAGCTCAGCAAGCTCCAGGACCTGCCCAAGGTGCGCGAGGAGGAGATCGCCAACGCCCGCGCCGACGCCGCCCTCGCCCAGGCCAAGCTGAGCAAGGTGCTGGCGGACATCGACGAGGGCGTGATCAAGGGCGAGCGGGACCGCAACAACGCCGTCCGGGCGGCCCAGCTCGAGCTGGAGAAGGCCCAGAACACCCTCACCGGGCGCCAGTCGGCCGCGGACGCCGCGCCGGAAGAGATCCGCATCCAGCAGCAGACGGTCGCCGTCAAGGAGGCGGAGCTGAAGAAGGTCCGCACCCCGGACGCCTTCGACCTCAACGTCGCCCAGGTCGACCTGGCGGCGAAGCAGACCGCGCTCGATCAGCTCCGCGCCGGGCCGACCGAGCAGGACCTCACCGCCCTCACCGCCCAGCTCCAGTCCCTGCGCTACGCCATCGACAACGCCAGGCAGGCCGTCCCCGCGGCCGAGGCCAACCTGACCGCCGCCCGGT
Organism: Chloroflexota bacterium; assembly: GCA_035537855.1. Lineage (GTDB taxonomy): Bacteria > Chloroflexota > UBA11872 > UBA12225 > UBA12225 > DATLLM01. Next base: position 4,925 of record DATLLM010000143.1, read on the forward strand.
CGAAGCGCGACCTCGTCGCCGCCGGGAACAACGACTTCCTCATCCGTGAGGCGAACAACCAGGTCGCCCTGGCCCGCAACGTGGTCACCACCGCCCAGGCCAAGCTGCGCGTCAACCAGGACACCATCCAGCAGAAGCGGGCCGTCGCCGCGTTCGACCTCGAGCAGTTCCGGCGGGCCATCGACCAGGCCGTCCTGGACGTCCAGAACTTCGAGGCCCAGACCGGCGACGTGAAAGTGATCGCCCCCTTCGCCGGGCGCATCACCCGCCTCGCCGCCCGGCCCGGGGACAACGTCCAGGCCTTCTTCCCCATCCTGAACCTCTCCAGCCTGCAGGGCCTCGTCATCAAGGCGGACATCGCCGAGGCCGACCTCCCCCGTCTGACCCCCGGGATGCCGGTGGAGATGACCATGGACGCCTACCCCAACCAGACCCTCACCGGACGCATCGACGCCCTCCCGGAGACGGCCGTCGGCCAGGTGGGGCAGGCCCCCGACCGGGCCACCCGCATCGTCGTCAACTGGCCCGGCCCGGGCGCCGAGATGGGCATGCTCGCCCGCGTCCAGGTCACCCTGCAGATCAAGCCGGACGTCCTGATGGTGCCCAACGGGGCCGTGCGCACGGTCGGCAAGCGCAAGTTCGTCGAGTACATGGACGGCGACATCAAGCGCTCCCGCAACGTGGAGACGGGCATCCAGACCGAGTCGGACACCGAGATCGTCGACGGCCTCCAGGAAGGCATGACCATCCTCGCCGGCCAGTCGTAGCCCCCTCCGGGGGCTCCCCCCTGAGCCCCGGAGGACGCAGCCCCTCAACTCTGTAGACTTGACTCGTGGAGGAGCTGCACGCCCCCGAGC
>DATLLM010000144.1:0-2342 GCA_035537855.1 Chloroflexota bacterium
CCACCAGCCGGCGCAATCCGGGCAGCCCGGCCAGGAGCGTCGCCGTCACCGTCCCCTGGTCGACCGGCGCGCCGCCGCCCGGCTGGCGCGGCGGCGGGGGGAAGTTCAGCAGGACGCGCCAGCTAGCGCCGCCGTTCTCGGTGGCGACGACCGCGCCGCCCCCGCTGCGGGGGTCCCGCCGGGCGGCGACGACGCCGCGCCGCCCGGTAGGGTCGAACGCGGTCGCCTCCGGGAAGAGGAGCGCGAGCGGGTCGGTGCTGCTGACCGAGGGCGTCAGGATCGTGCGCCCCGGGGTGGCCCACAGGTCGTCGCTCACCTGCAAGGTGCCGAAGAACGTGCGCCCGGCGGCGCAGGACGAGGAGACGTAGATCCGCTCGCGCACCGCGGGGTCGGGCGCGACGACCGGGAACGTCCAGAAGCACAGGGTCCCCTGCAGCTCGCGCAGGGCGGCCCAGCCCGCGCCCCCGTTCTCGCTGCGCCAGACGGTGGCCGCGCTCGCCTCGCCGGTGGTGGCGTAGACGAGGGCCGGGTCGGCGGCGCTGACCGCGACGCGCAGGCCGTCGTGGGTCGACGGGGGGACGACGACCCGCTGCCAGGCGGCCCCGCCGTCGACGCTGCGGTGGACGCCGCCGTCGCCGGCGACGAAGAGGAGCGCCGCGTTCCCCGGATCGACCGCCAGGTCGCGGATCGTGGCGACGGGGGCGGTGAGCCGCGCCCACGCCCCGCCGGCGGGCGACCCCCGCCAGAGGGCGTCCGGGGCGCCGCCGCCGGGCCGGGTCACGGCGTAGGGCGTCGCTCCGGAGAGGACGACCTGCACCGCCGGCTCGGTCAGTCCCGCCGGCTCCCAGTCCGGGCCCACCACCGGGCCGGTGACGTCCGGCGGGCCGCCCCCGCCGGCCCGCGCGGGCGGTCCGGAGACCGCCAGCGCCCCCAGGCCCGCGAGCACCGCCAGCGCCGGTCTACGCTCCATGTCGTCCCCCTTCCAAGGGGGTACGCGCGGCGCCCGGCGCGGGTTGCGACGGGCGCACCCGGGCCCCGCCGGCGCGCCGCCGGCCCCGTCCGCGGCGGACGTCGCGGGCTAGCCCTTGAGGTCCTGATCGACCAGCGGCTGCACCTTGCCCTGGATGTCCGCCAGGGCGTCCTTGGGCCGCAGCTCGCCCTTGGCCAGCCGCCCCAGCGTCTCGTCGATCACCGCCGTCGCCTTGTTCCAGCTGGGCAGATTCGGCGTCGGGTAGTCGTACTTGGCCTGCTCGTTCAGGGCCCGCAGGATGGGGTTGTCGTTGAACAGCTTGGCCAGCGCCGGGTCGTTCGCCGCCGCGCGGTTGGACGGCGGGTTGGAGGACGCCTGAGCGACCTTGAGCTGCACCTCCGGGCGCACCGACCAGGCGGCGATCTCCGCCGCGGCCGCGATCGCGTCCGCGTTGGCGCCCTTGAAGACGACGAAGCCGAAGACGTTGCCGGCGGTGATCGGCTCCTTCTTCGTGTTGTTCGGCCCCAGCGGGTAGTGCGTCACGTAGACCCCGCTGCCGTCGCCCGGGTCCACGTTGGGGTAGCGCGGCGGGGTGATCGTCCCCGGGTTGATCACCTCGGTCAGGGTCTTGCCCGCGTCGAAGTCGCCCGGCCCGTTGCGCAGCACGCCGCGCATCACGTTCTGGTCGAGCCACTCCAGGGTGGCCTGCATCTGCGGCGTGTCGTACAGGGCCTTGGTGCGGTCCGCGCTCAGCGGCACCTGGCCGTTGGAGAAGCCCCACCACTGCAGGGCGCTCCAGTTGTAGATGAACTGGCCCAGCACGCGCTCCGGCGGGGCGGCCGCCTTGCGCCCCAGCTCGATCCACTCCTCCCAGGTGTAGCCGACCCGCGGCGGGGCGGCGCCCGCCTGCGCCAGCAGCTTCTTGTTGAAGCCCAGCACGTTGGGGTCGGCGATCATCGGCACCAGCGTCAGCTGGCCCTTCCACTGCGCGCCGTCGACCAGCGTCGGGATCAGATCGGCCTTGTTCTTCCCCCAGTCCTTGTTGCCCTTCAGGGCGGCGTTCAGATCGACCAGGGCGCTGATGCTGTGCAGGTCGGACGCTTCCACCTGCCAGTCGAACCACATCGTCGGCTGCGTCCCCGCGGCCACCGCCGTCTTGATCTTGGCCAGCGCGACGTTGCCCCCGCTCTCGCCGATGTCCAGCGCCACCCGCCCCGGGTTCCGGGCCTGGAAGTCGTCCAGCACCGCCTGCTGCGCCAGCCCGAAGCGGTGCGGCGGGGCGTAGCCGAACCAGTGCAGCACCGGCACCGGCCCCTTCGCCTTGGACGCCGCGCCACCGGCCGCGCCCTCCCCCGGCTGACCGCCGCAGGCG
>DATLLM010000145.1:0-2380 GCA_035537855.1 Chloroflexota bacterium
CGGGCCAACTGGGAGCGCACCTTCCGCGCCGCCCTCGCCCGCGACTACAACCACCCCTGCGTCTTCGCCTGGATCCTCTTCAACGAGACCTGGGGCCTCGAGGAGCACCAGACGCCGGAGAGCTGGCGCTGGGTGGCGGAGATGGTCGAGCTGTGCCGCTCGCTCGACACGTCGCGGCTGATCGAGGACAACTCGGCCTGCCTCTACGACCACGTGGTCAGCGACATCAACACCTGGCACTTCTACATCGCCGACTACGACCGGGCGAAGCGCCACGTCGAGCGCATCGTGCGCCAGACCTACGAGGGCTCCGGCTTCAACTTCGTCGGCGATCTCTACCCCGAGGTGCAGGGCGCCGCCGCCTACCGGCAGGGGACGCAGCCCCTGCTGAACAGCGAGTACGCCGGGCTCTCGGCCCGGATGGGCGACCGCGACATCTCCTACTCCTTCAAGTTCCTGACCACCGAGCTGCGCCGCCACGACAAGATCTGCGGCTACGTCTACACCGAGCTGACGGACATCGAGTGGGAGCACAACGGGCTGCTCAACTACGACCGCAGCCCCAAGGCGTTCGGCTACGACCACTTCGTGCCCGGGATGACGGTCGCCGACCTCAACGGGGCGGACTTCGTCGGCCTGGACTGCCCCCCCTGCCAGACCCTGGCCCCGGGGAGCGTCTTCCGCGCTCAGGCCTTCGTCTCCCACTGGGACGCCCGGCCCCTGCGCGGCGCCCGGCTGCGCTGGCAGGCGCTGGCCGTCGACCGCTTCGGCGAGCACCAGGCCGTCGACGAGGGGGCGATCGCGGTCGATCCGCCGGCCTACGGCGTCAGCGCCGGCGGGGAGGTCGTCCTGCGCCTGCCGGACGAGCTGGCCCTGGTCACGGTCGCCCTGTGGCTGGAGGACGGCGCGGGCGCGGTGCGGGCGCGCAACTACGTCAACGTGGACGTGCACGATCCCGCCGCCCCGTTCGCGTCTCCGGGAGCGAACGGGGGCGCCGGCGCTCAGGGGCCGGTCCCGGGCCGGCCCGGGATCGTGGTCACGCCCGGCCGGGTGGAGCGCACGCGCGGGGGCTACGCCCTGCGCTTCCTCCCCGGCGACTTCGCCGACACCAGCTGGGTCACCCCGACGATCGGCAAGGGCGGGGGCAAGCTGGGGGCGTCCGGCGCCGGCTGGGTGGAGTACCTGCTGCCCCTGCCCGAGACCCTCGACGTCGACGCCGTGGGGGGGCTGCGCCTGCGCTTCGAGGCCGGGACGCGCACGGCGCGCAACCGCATCGGCTGGAAGGACCCGCTCTACGTGCTGAGCACGGACTTCCCCCAGACCGAGGCGCTCAAGCTCCCCGGCGACCTGGACGTCTCCGTCAACGGCGTCCCCCTGGGGCGGGTGCGCCTCCCGGACGACCCCGCCGACTCCAGCGGCGTGCTCAGCCTGCACCTCCACGAGACGTTCGAGACGGGCTCCTACGGGGCCCTCTTCACGCTCGAAGCGGACGCCGCCGCCGCGCGGCGGATGCTGCGCCGGGAGGTCAGCCCCGGGGGGCACGTCACCGTGCGCTTCGAGGTGCCCCGCCGGCCCGGGGCGCTGCGCAGCGGACTCAGCCTCTACGGCGCCCGCATGGGCGCCTACCCGCTCGATCCCACCCTGTTCCTCGACCTGACGCCCGACGCCTGACGCCTGACGCCCGACACCGGCCGGGGGGTGAACCGTCCGGTCCCGGACGCGGCCGGACGGATCGTCAGTCCGCGGCGGGCGAGGCCGTACCCGCGAGGGTCTCGAACCCCTCGATCAGACGGTTCAGGAAGCGCCCGACGACGTCGCGCTCTTCGGGGCGCAGCGTCGCCAGGGCGGCGGCGACGGCCGAGCCGCGCTGCTGGTACAGCTCCTTGGCCATCTGGGCGAAGTGGGCCGAGAGGCGCAGGCGCACGACGCGCCGGTCGAGCGGATCGCGCTCGCGCCGGATGTGGCCGGCGCGCTCCAGCTCGTCCGCGATGCGGCTGGCCCAGCCCATGGAGACGCCCAGGCCGTCGGCCAGCTCCCCCACCGTCCCCTGCCCGTGCTGGAAGAGGTGCATCGCGGCGCGCACCGCGTGGGGCGAGAGTCCGGGGCCGCCGCTGCTGGAGGGGCTGTTCCGCTCAACCGCCCGGTTGGCCAGAATGAAGCGCAGCAGGAGCTCGCTGACGCCCACGATCTGCCCGCGGGGGACGCCGGCTATCTGCTCGGCGCCGAGGGGGCGGGCCGGATCGGGCGGCGCCGCGGCCAGGCCTTCGAGCGGAGGGGAGGCGGTGAGCCGGGCCGGCGTGGCGGTGGGAGCGGAGGCGGAGGCGGAGACTGGGGAACCGGAGGTCCGGGATCGGGGCATTGGCATGGAGACTGCTGGGAG
>DATLLM010000146.1:0-2965 GCA_035537855.1 Chloroflexota bacterium
CACCGGGGCCGCCGGCCGGCGGGCGTATACTGCCATCCGGTCGGGGCCGCCCGCCGCCTCCGGCGGGCGGGCGGTGGCCGAAGGGATCGCCGAAGGGATCGCCGAAGGGATCAAGGAGGGCTGCAGTGGCTGAACCGATGACCGTGCTGAACCCGACGGGCTTTCCGCCCCTGGTGACCGCCAAGCCCATGGCGCCGCGCCTGGACACCCTGGACGGCAAGATCATCTACCTGGTGGACTGCCGCTTCGACGACTCGGACGTGTTCTTGAAGCAGATGCAGGGCTGGTTCACGGACAACCTGCCCGCCGTCGAGACGCGCTTCATCCAGATCCGCAACGTCTACACCAAGGACGACCCGGAGACCTGGGCGGAGATCAAGAAGGAGGGACACGGCGCCATCATCGGCGTCGGCCACTGAAGCACCTGTGCGCCGGCGGTCGCCGTGCATGGGATGTCGCTCGATCACACCTTTCAGGTCCCCACCGTGAACGTCCACACCGACATGTTCCTGCGGGTCACCCGGTCGGTCGTGCGCGTCAACGGGATGCCCAAGATGCGCCAGGTGTACGTCCCCCAGCCGGTGATGGGGAAGACGCCGGCTGAGCTGCGGGCCTACATCGACGGCAACGATCCGACCACCGGCCGGCCGGTGATGCAAGAGATCGTGGAAGGGCTGACCGCGCCGCTCGATCCGGAAGGGGCCGCGGGAGTCGGCTTCGGGCGCACCACGCCGCGCCTGGTCGAGCCGGACACCGAGGAGAACCTCAACCAGCTGTTCCTCGACCGCAACTGGACGGACAAGCTGCCCATCATCCTGCCGACCGAGGCCCGGGTGGCGGAGATGCTGCGCCACACCAGCCACCCCCCGGACGAGGTGGTGGGGCACATGCGCCCGACCGGCTTCCGGGAGTTCTGGGAGTACACGGTCGAGAAGGTGGCCGTCAACGCCGTGATGGCCGGCTGCCGGCCGGAGTACTTCCCGGTCGTGCTGGCCCTGGCCGCGACCGGCGCCAGCGCCCGCGGCTCGACGACCAGCTCGGCGGCGGCGATGGCCGTCGTCAACGGCCCGGTGCGGGCCGAGATCGGGATGAACTCGGGCACCGGCGCGCTCGGCCCGTACAACCACGCCAACGCCACCATCGGGCGGGCCTGGGGCCTGCTCTCCCAGAACCTCCAGGGCGGCTCGGAGCCCGGCCTCACCTACCTCGGCTCGCAGGGCAACAACTACGCCTACAACTCCATCTGCTTCGCCGAGAACGAGGAGCGCAGCCCCTGGGTGCCGTTCCACGTCCAGCAGGGCTTCGCGCCCGGCGTCAGCACCGTCAGCGCCTTCGGCGGCTGCCGCTCGACGGCCTTCACCCTGGGCCTGCGCGAGAAGCACTGGCGCGAGCACGTGCGCAGCATGCTGCGGGGCATGGACCCCCACGAGTCCCCGGTCCTGGTGCTCGACCCCATCACCGCCCGGCAGTTCATCGACCGCGGCGGCTTCGACACCAAGGAGAAGCTGATCGACTGGGTCTACGAGAACGCCCAGATGCCGGCCGGGGAGTACTGGGACTACCAGCTCATCCAGAACTACATCTATCCCCGGGCGACCTTCGGCGAGGAGCCCTACGCCTCGAAGCTCAAGGCGAAGGAGGACGAGCTGATTCCGATGTTCCGCCGCGAGCAGATCCAGGTGGTCGTCGTCGGCGGCGAGACCAACGGCTACTGGCGCATCTTCGGCGCCGGCTACAACAAGACCGTCTCGGTCGATGACTGGCGCTGAGCGTCCCGAGTTCGACGTCGTCGTCGTCGGCGGCGGACTGGCCGGCCTGACCGCCGGCCTGTTCGCCGCCCGCTACGGCTGCGCCACGCTGGTGATCGAGTCCGCCCTCCCCGGCGGCCCCCTGATCAACGTGGAGCGCGTGGAGGACTTCCCCGGCTTCCCCGAGGGCGTCCCGGGCTTCGATCTCGGGCCCATGGCCCAGGAGCAGGCGGAGCAGCACGGCGCCCGGTTCCGCCTGGCCGAGGTGGACGCCCTCGAACCAGACGGGCCCGCCTGGCGCGTCGTCGTCGGGCCGGAGGCGATCCGCACCGCCGCGGTGATCGTCGCCACCGGGACGCGCCCCAACCCGCTCGGCGTGCCCGGCGAGGACCGGCTCTACGGCCGGGGGGTCAGCCACTGCGCCACCTGCGACGGCCCCCTCTTCGGGGGCAAGGTCGTCGGCGTCGCCGGCCAGAGCGATTGGGCCCTCCAGGAGGGGCTGACCCTGGCCGGGCACGCCTCCCGGGTGATCCTGCTCAGCGCCGGGCCCGAGCTGACCGGCCAGGCCGTCCTCCGCCAGCGGGTGACCGCGCAGCCGGCCATCGAGGTGCGGCACAACGTCACCGTCCAGGAGGTGCTCGGCAACGGCGCCGTCAGCGGCGTCCGCCTGCGGGACGGCCTGAGCGGGACCGAATCGGAGCTCGCCCTGGCCGGGCTGTTCGTCTACGCCGGCCAGACCCCGAACGCCGCCCTCCTCGAAGGGCGCCTGCCGCTCGCCGCCGACGGGCGGGTGCCGGTCGACGTCTGCATGCGCACCGCGCTCCCCGGCGTCTTCGCCGCCGGCGACGTGCGGCAGGGCGCAGCCGGGCACGCGATCACCTCAGCCGGGGACGGGGCGACCGCCGCCGTCGCCGCCCACCAGTACGTCCAGTCTCTGCGTGCCCAGGGTACGTGGCGGTAAGCGTTGCGCACCGTCCAACTCAAAGAGCGCGATCACGGGCAGTGAGTGGGGGAGGCGGCAGCCGGAGAGTACGATTTTGCGCGGGGGCGGCCCGCTGGAGGCGGCCGCCAGGGGGCCGCGAGGCCGCCCCGTCTACGGCCTGGAAGGCGGGGGCGAGGGACGGCCGTGCGCTTTCGCCCGGGCACGCGACCGCCCACCGGTGGGCGACGCACGGCCGCGGGGACTCGCCCGGGCGCTCGACCGCCCACCGGTGGGC